>JBARSW010000475.1:0-27911 GCA_049644925.1 Chitinophagaceae bacterium
AAGAAGTGCTGGAAGTAAAATACCAGGATAAAAACATTTACGATGTACTGGATATGAGTGTGGATGAAGCAATAAATTTTTTCTATGGCGAAAATAATATTGCAAAAGCGATTCAGCCGCTGAGCGATGTTGGATTGGGCTATATAAAACTGGGGCAATCATCCGATACCCTTTCAGGGGGAGAAGCCCAGCGGGTAAAATTGGCTTCTTTTTTAGGTAAGAGCAGGGCCTCCAATAAAATACTGTTCATCTTCGATGAGCCAACTACCGGCCTGCATTTTCATGATATAAAAAAACTACTGGCTTCTTTTAATGCACTGATTGAGCAGGGGCATTCCATCCTGGTTATTGAGCATAACATGGATGTCATCCGTTCGGCAGACTGGGTGATTGACCTTGGCCCCGAAGCCGGTGATGCTGGCGGTGAACAGGTATTTGCGGGCAAACCATTTGATATGAAAAAATGTAAAGGAAGCTTTACAGCAAAATATTTGTAATTACCTCAACTTATCCAGGCTCTTCACTAATTTTTCATCTTTGCGGATATTCCTGAACGCCATAAAATAACTGGCAATAACTACCACTGGTAAAATAGCCCATAATGCCGGTGTACTGGTAATCAGTTTTCTCATGTGCATTATATACAATACCAGTATTAATACAGAAACCAGGATGCCAAGCAGGCAAAGCCTCATCTGCAATTTCCGGTCTTTAAACATAAAAATGGTAACTGAGGAAATGCCAATTGTGGCAATAGTAAGCAGCAGAGTAAAAAAATTATTACCGGCAATAATTTCTACAGGTTGTTTCATTGCTGTCTTTACAACCAACTCTTCCCCGGTGGCAAAAGGGAACATAAAAGTTAAAACAGCGGCGGCGGTAGCCAATAATAACCAAAGGGTTTGCTGGCGTTGTATCATAGCGTATACTTTTGCCAAAAATAAGTATAATTGATATTATAAACTGCTTCCATTTTGGTTTTCACTTTCTGCCAGAAATGTAAAAATTATTTTTACCAAAACTTAATCAGGGCTTTTATTACTTTTCAGTAGTTCAAAAACCATATATAGTTTAATCACCAATTCCGAAAATTCATATCATCAATTCCGAAAATTCATATCGCCAATTCCGAAAATTCATATCTTTGAAATGACCAAAATATTGATTATGTCAAAATCTCCCATTGTTCACAGAAGTATGGCTGCAGTGCTGGCTACAGTATTAAAGCAATATCCGATTGTCAGCATTACCGGGCCAAGGCAATCCGGTAAAACAACTTTATGCCACTTAATGGGACATGGATATAAGTACGTTAATCTGGAGATACAGGAGAACAGGCAATTTGCCAGCCAAGACCCCGGCCAGTTCTTAGAACAATATCAAAATGGGGTAATCTTAGATGAAGTGCAAGCGGTGCCGGAGTTATTTCCATATTTACAATATCTGACAGATAAAAGGCAGCGCAAGGGAGAATATATACTGAGCGGCTCACAAAATTTTTTGTTACTTGAAAAAATTTCACAATCTCTGGCAGGCAGAGTGGCAGTATTCTCGTTGTTGCCCTTTAGTTTAAAAGAGTTATCACCTTATTTATCTGCTTCGCAAAAAAAGTGGGAATCATTATGCCTTCGTGGATTTTATCCAAGATTGTTTGCAAACAGGAAAATGGATGCAGGTATATTTTACAAGTCATATTTTCAAACCTATATACAGCGGGATGTAAGGCAGATAATAAGTGTAAAAGATAATAGGCTATTTCAGCAGTTTATCAGGCTTTGTGCTAACAGGGTTGGTACTATACTGAATGCAAATGATATTGGCGTAAAATTAGGAATAGATGGCAAAACAGTAACACGATGGCTATCTGTGTTGGAAGCAAGTTACATTATTTACTTACTGCCGGCTTACTACGAAAATCTGGATAAAAGGGTTGTAAAGAAACCCAAAATTTATTTTTACGATACCGGTTTGTTATGCTTCTTGTTGGGTATTAAATCTGAAGCAGGCTTGACAAGTCACTCTATGATGGGAAGTATATTTGAAAATTTTATTATCACCGAATGCAAAAAAGATTATTACAATAAAGGAGAAGAACCAGAATTATATTTTTGGCAGGATACCAACCAACGGGAAATTGACTTAATACTTGATAAAAAATCTGTAGTACAGCTTTTTGAAATTAAGTCTGGTAAAACACCCCTTGCTTATTTCTTCAAAAATCTTTCATCATTTAAACTGTTGGCAAAAGAAAAAGGTAAAAAAGTAAAAAGCCATGTTGTTTATGGTGGCAATGAATCTTTTAAAAGAGAAGGCCATGAGCTTTTCAGCTGGACCTATTTGCTGGAAAAACAGTTATAATATTTTATCCCAATTCCGGATATAGCGGAAACTGTTGCATAAACGTATTCACTTCTACTTTAACGGATGAAATGATAGTTGTATCATCCACATTCATCAGTACCTTATCAATCATCCCAACAATTGTTTCCATGTCTGCTTCCTTCATTCCTCGTGTTGTAACGGCAGGCACACCCACCCGGATACCAGAAGTAACAAACGGAGATTTATCATCAAAAGGAACTGCATTTTTATTTAGAGTGATGTGTGCTTTATCAAGTGTTTCCTGTGCTTTTTTACCTGTAAGATTTTTATTACGAAGGTCAATCAGCATTAAGTGGTTATCTGTGCCACCGCTTATTAATTCATAGCCTCTTGATACAAATGCTTTTGCCATAGCCTGTGCATTGGCAATTACCTGTTGACCATATGCTTTAAAATTTTCAGAAAGAATTTCTCCAAAGGCAACTGCTTTTGCAGCAATTACATGTTCCAGCGGGCCTCCTTGCGAACCGGGGAATACTGCCAGGTCCAGCAAAGAACTCATCATCCGCAGGTTTCCTTTTGGATCTTTCAGTCCCCAGGGATTTTCAAAATCATGCCGGAGCATAATTATACCACCTCTTGGGCCACGCAATGTTTTGTGTGTAGTGGATGAAACTATATGACAATGATCAAAAGGATCATTCAGCAATCCCGAGGCAATTAATCCTGCAGGATGTGCTATATCTGCAAATACGACTGCACCTATTTCATCGGCGATAGCCCTTATTCGTTTATAGTCCCAGTCGCGGCTGTAAGCCGAAGCACCGCAAATGATCATTTTAGGTTTTTCTGAGAGGGCTTTTGCTTCCAGCTGTTCATAATCAACAATACCATCTTTTGTTACACCATAATGTAGTGCATGATATGTTTTGCCGCTGAAGTTGGCCGGACTACCATGTGTAAGATGTCCACCCATACTCAGATCCAGTCCCAGAAATCTTTCTCCCGGTTTCATTACTGCCAGAAAAACAGCTGCATTGGCAGAAGCTCCGCTGTGTGGTTGTACATTGGCCCAACTGCAGTTAAAAACCTTTTTTAATCTCTCTATGGCAAGGTTTTCTATTTCATCCACTACTTCGCATCCGCCGTAATAACGTTTGCCGGGATAACCTTCGGCATATTTATTAGTGGGTACAGTGCCCATAGCCTGCATTACCTGCAGGGAAGTAAAGTTCTCCGAAGCGATTAATTCAATACCGTTACGTTGCCTTTCCAGCTCTTTGTTGATGAGGTCGAAAACAATTTTATCTCTTTGCATGATATAAGTTGAAAATTTTACAAGTTTGTCTGTTGTGCCTTCGGCAGATAAATCTGCAGACAAGGTTATCAGTTCACCATTTCAAAAAAATTACAACATAAAAAAACCTTCAAACCACCGAAACCAATGAATCTTGCTGAACTGATTTGCAAAAGTAAGTTTACTGCCAAAGAGTTGGGGATTTTGCCGCTAATTTTTTATTTATGGAAAAATCATACTTTCGTTTGCTTTTGATTAGTAACCATCGGAAAAAATGTTGTGAAAGATTCATTTCCGGAAAAAACACTTTTGTTTAATGAAAGCCATTATACCTATAGCTGGTGCGGGTACCAAACTGCGTCCCAATAGTTACACCCAGCCAAAGGTGCTTATCCCACTGGCTGGTAAAACTGTTCTCAGTATAATCATTGACCAGCTGAAAGAGGCGGGTATCAACGAATTCATTTTTATTGTTGGCTATCTGGGTGAAAAAATACAGGATTTTGTAAAAAATAAATATCCCGATCTTACGGCACATTTTGTTTACCAGGTGGACAGGCAGGGAATAGGGCATGCAATCCGGCTTACCCGGTCATATGTAAACGGGGATGAAGTGTTTGTAGTGCTGGGTGATACAATTTGTGAGTATGATATTGACGCAGTGGTGAACAGCCCCTTTTCAATGATTGGTGTAAGGAAAGTGGATGATCCCAGGGATTTTGGTGTAGCAGAAATAGATGAAGAAGGGTTTATAAAATATGTTGTGGAAAAACCACAGATACCCCGGTCGAATATGGCCCTTGTTGGGGTTTATAAAATAAGAGAAAGTGAAGTGATGTTTCAGTGTATTGAGTCCAATATCAAAAAGGGTTTGCGTAGCCATGGTGAATATAGTCTTACTGATGCACTAGATTGCATGATACAAATGAATATTAAATTCAAGTCATTCAAAGTGGAGAACTGGTTTGATTGTGGAAAAAAGGAAACAATTCTTGAATCGAATTCACTTTTATTAAAAAAGTATGCCCCACAAACAAAAGCTGAGCAATTTGAAAATACTGTTATCATCCACCCGGTTAGTATTGGCGACGGAAGTATAATAAAAAATTCAATTATAGGCCCGGATGTAGCCATTGGTGAAAATTCAACTATTGATTATTCTATTGTAAAAAATTCCATCATTGGTTCTTTTTCTACACTATTTGATATTGTACTGGAAAATTCAGTTATTGGTAGTGATACAATTCTTAGGGGAGAAACCCGTTCGCTGAATATTGGCGATAATACAAGTATTGACTTAGGATAGTCATGAAGTCAGGAGAAAGTAGTCTATAGTCTGGAGCATTGACCAGATTCAATAGTTATCTTTACTCCCGGCAAATTAGCATTAAATCATGTCTGTTTTTTCAAATCGAATAACCAAACTTTTCAACATCGATTATCCCATCATCCAGGGCGGTATGATCTGGGCCAGTGGCTGGAAGCTGGCAAGTGCCGTAAGCCAGGCAGGTGGTTTAGGCTTAATAGGAAGCGGTTCCATGTACCCTGATATTTTAAGAGACCATATTCAGAAATGTAAAGCTGCTACTTCCCGACCTTTTGGAGTGAATGTTCCTTTGCTATATCCCGATATTGAAAAACATATCCAGATAATAATAGAAGAAGAAGTAAAAATTGTTTTTACCAGTGCCGGCAATCCAAAAACCTGGGCAACTCTTTTAAAGCATAATGGTATTAAAGTTGTTCATGTTGTCAGTTCTTCCAGGTTTGCAAAAAAAGCCGAAGATGCAGGGTGTGATGCAGTAGTTGCTGAGGGTTTTGAAGCAGGTGGACATAATGGAAGAGAAGAAACAACCACCATGGTTTTGGTGCCAGCTGTAGCAAGTGCTGTAACCATTCCCGTGATAGCCGCTGGTGGAATTGGTACCGGAAAGCAGATGCTCGCTGCAATGATTTTAGGAGCAGAAGGTGTACAAATGGGCAGCAGGTTTGTAGCCAGTGAAGAAGCTTCCTCACATACCAGTTTTAAGCAATTAGTAGTCAACTCGCAGGAAGGTGACACACAGCTAATGTTAAAAAAATTAACTCCGGTGCGGTTATTAATGAATGAATTTTTTATGCAGGTACAGGAAGCAGAATCAAGAGGCGCCTCGTCAGAGGAATTAAAGGTTTTATTAGGGAAAGCAAGGGCAAAAAGGGGAATGTTTGAGGGTGACCTGGAACAGGGAGAATTGGAGATTGGCCAGGTAAGTAGTTTGTTTGAGAGTATATTACCGGCAGGCGAAATTGTTAAAAATGTCTGGAAAGACTTTACAAGCGGTTTGGCCAATACACAGAAAATGATTTAATTTTAGCAACGAGCAGTAAGGGAATGTGCAGTTGTTATGTAACAACCATTCAAAACAAGTAAAATGAGAAAAGAATTATTTTTTATAACCTTCTGCCTTCTCGGCTTTTTTTACAGTAATGCCAATGATGAAATTATTGACCCAGGTAACGGAAAGAAAGATGAACTGACAGGGTTGGTAATTAATGCCGATACTAAAAAACCAATAAAGGAAGTGATGGTAACAGCATACCTGGTGACTAAAAAAGAAAAGGTGGAAGTTACCGGTGCTGAAGGTGATTTTTCTTTTGATGAACTGAGACCGGGAACCTATAAGTTTGTTTTTGAGAAAGCTGGCTTTAAAAAAGTGACAAAAGATAAAATAGTAATTAAAACTGATGAAGCCTTCCAGATGAATATTGAAATGATTGAAAACAGTGATTATGATATAATGCCTTCTCCTTTACAACTTTTCGGGTTATAAATATTAGCTTATTTGTATTTAGATGAAAGTCCCGTGTCGCTTTTAACACACGGGACTTTCAAATTTCAGCCAACGGCAAAATCTGTGTTCAAGCTATGTACATCAATTTTCGGTTTACTCTTTTTCTAATTTTGCTTTTTCCATTTCAATTTTTGCCTTTTTCAATTCATTTTCCAGTTTAGGGCCAAGCTCGTTCATTTCATCTTTTAATTTCATCATTTCCTCTTCAAATTTTTTCATGTCAATATTCTTAACTTTTTCCAATTCGGTTTTCATTTTATCCCAGTCAATTTTTGCCATCGATTCTTTTATTTCCTGTTGAATTTTTGCCATATCAATTTCTTTCATAGCATTCGATATTTCTGTTTTTATTTTTTCAAAATCCACTTTGGCAAGAGCCGTTTCCACTTCTTTTCTGATTTTTTCTATATCAATTTCTTTCATAGCTTTTTGAATTTCCTCACTGATCTTTTCTCCGTCTATTTTTTTCAAAGCTGCTGAAATTTCCTCCTGCACTTTTTCCATATCTATTTTTAATTCGGCATTGTCAGTTTCGGCTTCTGTGGTCCGGTTCTTTTTTTCCCGGGTATTCTTTTTTTGGGGAGTTGTATCATTTTGTGTAAATCCATACTGCCCGGGAGTTTGTTTACTATCCCACGATACAAGACCAATTAATAATCCAACTGCTAATGAGGCAAGCAAGAGGCTGCCGTTCTTCAGGTTACCTGGTTTCATACTTTTTAATTTTTAAATGAAAGAATGTATTTTACGAAATGCTTCGTATCAAACATACGATTTAATTCGTATTTTGTTACAAATCCAGGTGTAATAGGATAATTTTAACAATTGATAATACCATTTAGACAATAGAAGTAGTTCTTTGGGAAATGTCAGGCTGAGTATATCGAAGCCGAATAATCACCCTTCGGTTAACTCAGGGCGACAATACGTTTTCAATGTCTAAATGGTATAAGTACAGAATAAAAAATCACCAGGGGTTCTATATTATCCATTCACAAATAAAAATGGGCTTCTGATTTAAAGAAGCCCATCCCGGAGAAATTCAAAAGTAGTTGTATTACTAATTTTTTCTAAAAGCCCATTTAAGCATTTCTTTCCAGCTTGGTTTTTTGCCATACATCAGGATACCTGTGCGATAAATTTTTCCGGCAAACCATACGGTTATGATGAATCCGATTATTAGAAAAAGCATAGAAAGGCCCAGTTGCCACCAGGGAACAGTGGTGGGAACACCAAAGGGAATTCTTGCCATCATAACAATAGGAGAACTAAATGGAATGATACTGGCCCATACAGCAATCTGGCTGGTTGGGTTAGCCACAGCAGTACTCATTAATGCAATAGAAAGAATAACCAGCATAGTAATCGGAAAGCTGAGTGATTGGGCTTCCCGCATGTCTTCGTTTACCGCACTGCCGATTGCACCATATAGTGATGAGTAAAAGAAAAATCCTGCTAGAAAATAAAAAGCGAAACAACCTAAAATCATTGGCAGATTTACTGTCGCAAACATTTCTTGCATGCTGCCAACTACCTGGTTAGCCATACCGCCGCTACCAGATGATAGCTTGCCAATATTGTACACAATTAAAACAAAAGCAATCCATAGCAGGAACTGCGTTAAAGCCACCATACCGATTCCCAATATTTTGCCCAGCATCATCTGGAATGGTTTTACAGAGGATACAATTACTTCTGCAATCCGGTTTGTTTTTTCTTCCATTACTCCCATCATTACCTGTGAGCCATAAATGAGCAAAATAAAATAAATCAGAAAGCCACTTACATAACCTATCCCTTCAGCCGTTCTTACATCCGCCTTTTCATCCTTTAGATTTTTAGATGATAAGCCCAGGTGGCTATTGTTAAGAATTTCTTGTTTGGATGAATCAATCCGGAGGCTATCATTCTTAATTTCATCCCATATCCGGTTAAGTTTTATTTGAACTGTAGCAGTAGAAGAACTGCCAAAAGATTTATTTGATTTGAAAATGAGGTTTCTTGTACCTGTTTGCCAGTTAATGGGTGGGATGATTAGATAACCATCATATCCTTCTTTATTAAAGTCGGCAATAACCTTTTCCGTATTATCTTTTACTAAGGTAATGGTTGAATTATCATCCAGTTTATTTTGCTTTTCCAAAAGGGCAGGTGTAAAATAACCGGATGAATCGATCAGGGCAACCGTAAGATTTTGTTTACTTTTTTCAGCAATGTACCCCATACCGAAAATAAGGACCAGGTAAAGAATGGGGAATAGCAATGTTGAAATAATGAATGTTTTTTTGCGAACCCTGGTCAGGTATTCTCTTTTTATGATAAGCCAGATTTTGCGCATGACAAATAGTTTTGTTGGTTAGAATAATTATATCTTTTGAAACTGCCGGGCTGTTGGTGTTCCTTCTACCAGTTTGATGAATATATCATTTAAAGAAGGAAGAATTTCGTTAAATGAATGAATAGAAACACCCTGGTTCAGTAAAAAATGCAACACGTCATTCGGGTTGTTACCGTCTTTTATTTTTACCACATGTGATTGGTTTTTTGTCCCTACTAATTCAAAAGGTGCAATACCATTAACAGCGGGTAATTCTGCTGCGCCAATACTGAACAGGTTTTCTTTAAAATCCTGCTTTACTTGTTTCACTGTTCCGTCCAGGATTTTTTGTCCTTTATTTATTAATACAATATGATCGCAGATTTCCTCTACCTGTTCCATGCGGTGGGTACTGAAAATGATGGTAGCGCCATTTTTTGCAAGGCTAAATATTTCATCCTTTATCAGGTTGCTGTTTACCGGATCCAATCCGCTGAATGGTTCATCAAGAATAATAAGTTTGGGATTATGCAGCACCGTTGTTACAAACTGTAATTTCTGACTCATACCTTTTGAAAGATCTTCTACTTTCTTATTCCACCAGCTTTCCATTTCAAATTTGATGAACCATTGTTTGATCTTGGCCAAAGCATCAGCTTTACTCAAACCCTTTAATTGTGCCAGATACATGGTTTGTTCGCCAATTTTCATTTTCTTATATAATCCTCTTTCTTCCGGCATGTACCCGATATACTCCACATCATTTACCGGGTTAAATTTTTTGCCATCGAAAATTATTTGTCCTGCATCAGGATAAAATATTCCGGTTATCATACGTATTAGCGTTGTCTTACCGGCCCCGTTAGGTCCCAGTAATCCGAATATCTGTCCTTTCTCTACCGTAAGGCTGATATCATCAACCGCTTTTTGAGTAGCAAAATATTTTTTGAGATTTTGTAATTGAAGAATAGTCATATTGTTTGTTTGGAGATGTAAAATTAGATGTCTTGCTGATAAGATGACAAGAAATCGGCGAGTGGTAAATTATAGGGTATAAATGGAAGTAAGCGGCGGCGGTAATTGTTTATTAAAGACATACTACCATTGAAGAAGCAGTTGCTGCATTACAGCTTTAGAACTGTTGCCGGCGGGCCGGGTTTCTGCAAATACCATTAGTTTATTGGGAGCAACCAATCGCAGGGCATTTACTTTTAGCTGAGGACCGAAAGTGTCTAGTACTGAATGTTGGTACAACCCGAACCCTTCTGTTCCCTTGTCCTTTATTTTTACCAGGTATATTTTGCGGGTGACAGGATTCCAGAAACATAGATTAATGGCTTTTTTTACCTCATCAAGAAAAGTGGTGGGATACTGTATATTGAAGTATCCTTTTTTTTCAGTGGTGCCCTGCCAGACAGCCGATTCAAGTCTCCCTTCGTCTGTATTTACCGGGTACATACTTATTACCTGGGAATGTTCTTTTGTAAGCTCATTTGTAATTAAAAAGATATTTCCGTTGTTTATACCTGTGAGGCTTATTTCCTGGTTCACCATGCGGTCATTTTTATTGAGCGAATCAGGTAGCATAAACCGACGAATAAAATAATTATCATCTATTTCAAAAAGTTTCAGCAACTCATATTCTACAGTAGCTGAGTCAGACTCATAAGAATTAGCAGGATAAAACCAGGCGTATTTTTTAATAAGGTAATAAAAGCCTGTCGTGTCAGTAAAAGCAGCAACAATATCAAATTCTGCCCGTTGAGATTTATCCGGTCCATACCATGAGGACAGCGAGTCGATATAAATAAGATTTTGTGTGGTAAGGACTGTATCAGGTTTTACCTCTTCGTTTACAAGGTTATATCTTTTATAATAATTAGGTTCAAGGGTGTCAGGATAAAACAATTTTTCGTCGCCGATATAGGAATTTAAAACCTGCCCTTTGTTTCCAATGTGGTACTTATAATTATTCAGAAAGTAAGTATTAAAATAACTTCCGCTTTCTCTTATTATATGATTAATATAGATTCTGTTATTCCCCACATTTTTAAAGTTGCTTGTGCCCACTATTCTATACTTTAATGGTTTAAAATTCCCGGCACCGGTATAGGTTTTATAGAAATTGAAGAATTTTTTATTTAGAAAATCTGGTAAAGCACCACCCTTGTAATTGCTCAGTGTTTGTTCCATCATCCTGAACTGGCTATATCCATAAAGACGGAGAAAACGGGTTTCGTCTGATTGGTAATATTCAAAAAAGTTATCCATGGGGTTGGGTGCACACCATTTTTCCATTGGGATATTGAAATCAGTTTTATTTGAGTCAGGTATCAGCGCAGCTGTTTGTTTAATCAATGAAAGAAAAAGCCGTTTATGTAAATCCAGTTTTTTATTTCCGTTAAAAGCATTTGCAAAGGCAGCCAGGCATTCATTAGCTACTACTTCTTCACAGGTATAGTCATTACTAAAGTCATTTACGAGATTATAACTCATGTAATGTCCCATCTCATGGGCATAGATAAGCGTTATGGAATAATTAGCCGCTTGCCAGGCAAGTGAATCTGTTTTGTAAAGATTTTTGTAGTTCCATTTACCTGCAGTGAATTGTTGTGAGTAGTTTTTCCAGAATTCTTTTGTTTGATGGAACTTTATCAATGAGGTGGCTTCTATGCTGCGATCTTTATGTTCGTAAAAGCTGATAAGTTGTTTAATACCCCTTTCTTTAAAATGGAGAAAAGGATCTTGTGCGGATGGGATGCCAAATGTATTTCGAACAAACTCAAAGCCCCTTGCACTATTTCCGGCAATCATTATTTTTTCAAACTCAGCAGCCTTATTCTGCGATTGAATGCAAAAACTATAGAATAATAAAATTACCAGTAAGGCGCTATTTTTCATCTTTGAAGATAATAATTACCCGTTATAATTTAATACCGTAAATGTGGTCTTTATTTATCTGTGGAGATAGCGGCAATTATCCTGGCAACCCTTTCCCCGTCCATTGCCGCACTTACAATACCACCGGCATAGCCTGCGCCTTCCCCACAGGGGTATAGATTTTTAATTTGAGGATGTTGTAATGTTTCTTCGTCTCTTGGAATGCGAACAGGTGAGGAAGTTCTTGATTCAGTAGCAACAACCACTGCTTCATTGGTAAAATATCCATTTCCACGGGATACTGAGGACATTTTTTTATCATACTCTTTAAATGCCTGTTGTAACCTTTTGTGAATAAAAGCTGGTAGCACCTCCTTTAATGAAGATGAATGAATGCCGGGTAGGTAGGAACAATCAGGCAACGAATTGGAATATTTATTTTCTGTAAAATCAACTAATCGCTGTGCCGGCGCAACAAATTTTCCTCCGCCAATTTCAAATGCTTTCTGCTCTACCGATTGCTGAAAGTACATGGCCGCCAATGGGCCATAGTTTTTAAAAGAAAATATGTCTTTTTCTTCAACAGTTACAACAATCCCGCTATTGGCATAAGGATTATTTCTTTTGGATGGACTCCAGCCATTTACTACCAGTTCGCCGGGAGAAGTAGCGGCCGGTGCAATTATACCTCCGGGACACATACAAAAAGAAAAAACACCCTTACCATCCACTTGTTGTACCCAATTGTAAGAGGCAGGAGGTAAAAATTCGCCCCTAACCGGACAATGATATTGTAAACTGTCTATTAATGATTGCGGATGTTCTACTCTTACACCCAATGCAAATGCTTTTGCGGCAATCATAATTTTTTTTGAATGCAGTAAATGAAATATATCCCTTGCTGAATGCCCGGTAGCTAAAATAAATGCATCGGCCTCGTATTTATTTCCGTCAGCCGTTGTAACTTCGGAGATACGGCCTTCGCTGATAATAAAATCTGTTACTTTTTTTTCAAACAAAAATTCACCACCGCAATCCACTATTTTTTTTCTCATCGCCGTAATGATCAAAGGCAATTTATTAGTACCAATATGGGGGTGGGCTTCGTATAGTATTTTTTCATCGGCACCGAAAAAAACAAATAGGTTAAGGATACGGTTAATATCTCCTCTTTTACTGCTTCGGGTGTATAATTTTCCATCGCTGAATGTTCCTGCACCACCTTCGCCAAAGCAGTAATTACTTTCAGGGTTTATTTCTCCTTCTTTATTAAGCAGGGCAAGGTCTCTTCTTCGGGCTCTTACTTCTTTTCCTCTTTCCAGTATTATTGGTTTTATACCAAGCTCAAGCAATTGAAGGGCAGCAAAAAGACCTGCCGGACCTGCACCAATTATAATAACTGATTTATCAGCATTTTTAACATCCCTGAAATCAAATGTTATCAAATCTCTTTTCTGATACGGTTCATTAATGAATGCTTGTACGGAAAGATTGACCCAGGGTTGACGGCTTCTGGCATCAATGGAATGTTTTAAAATAGTAAAACCACTAATGCTCTCAATCTTTACAGATGCTGCACTGGCAATGTAATTTGTTATAATATCCTTACTTGCAGCTTCGGATGGAAGTAATTTAATAGAAAGATTTTTTTGCATATAGTCAGGTTTTTATCCTGAAATGGTATTAAAAGTTTTCAACGAGTATTGCATCATTGAAAAAAATAAAGCGATTTAACTGCGCAAAATTTTAAAAAATATGATTTGGCACATTAATACATGCAAATATGCAAATAATATTTCACGATATTTTTAAAATTGCTTGTTGCGAATCCAAAATAGTAATACCTTCAAACAAGACCATCAGTTATGAAAAAGAATATAACCGCAGCAATAATTGTATTGCTTTTTATCAATATAGTTTTTTCCTGCAATACAAGTTATCAGAGTCAATATCTTCAGTACAAACATTACCGGATTAATAAGGAGCTTCAAAAGGATTCTGCCGTAATTACTTTTTTGCAGCCGTATAGTGATAGTGTAAATCATAGTATGAATGGCGTGGTAGGGATTGCAGAAATCAGTTTTGAAAGAAAACAACCGGAGTCTACATTAGGAAATTTTATGGTAGATGCCTTTTTTACAATGGCAAAAGAAAAATACCAGACAGAAGTAGATGGTGCCGTATTAAATTTTGGCGGAATGCGGTTAACACAACTGCCGGCAGGAAATGTAACTCGGGGAAAAATATTTGAATTGATGCCTTTTGACAATTTATTAATTCTTCAAAAATTAAAAGGCAATGTGCTCTTGGAGTTCCTGAATCTGACAGCGGCAAAAGGAGGATGGCCCCTTGCAGGTATTACCATGCAGATAAAAGATAATAAGGCAGTGAATGTAATGATAGGTGGCAAACCCCTTGATCCCCAAAAAACATATACTCTGGTAAATTCTGACTTTCTTGCCAATGGTGGTGATAATGCTGACATGCTGAGAACTGTGCCGCAAATTACAAATGGTTACCTGATGAGAGATGCCATATTTGATTACATAAGCAAACTGAAAGGTCAGGGAAAAAATATTTCTGCAACCATTGAAAACCGTGTTACCAATGCTCAATAGAAAAAAATTCATCAGGCAGGCTGCTCTATCTGCCGGTGCAATGTTGGCCGGCCCGTCAATTATCAGGGCTGCTGAATACCTTAGCCCGGTAAAACTTACCATATTACATACAAATGATACACATAGCCGGTTGGAACCTTTCCCGATGGATGGTGGCCGTAACCAGGGATTAGGAGGAATTGCAGGAAGAGCTAAGTTGATTAACCAGATACGTCAGGAAGAAGAACATGTTTTGTTATTGGATGCCGGCGATATTTTCCAGGGCACTCCATATTTTAATATATATAAAGGAGAGCCGGAAATAAAAGCGATGACCGCATTAGGCTATGATGCCTGTACAATAGGAAATCATGACTTTGATGCAGGTATGGAAAATTTAGCCACACAATTGGACCGTCATGCTAACTTTCCGATGCTGGTAAACAATTATGATTTTTCGGGAACACCGATGGAGAATAAAACAAAGCCATATAAAATTTTTAAGAAAGGAAAATTAAAGATCGGTGTCTTTGGTGTTAGTATTGAAGGGCGGGGGTTGATTCCCGATAATTTATTTGGTGCTACAAAATACCTGGACCCAATTCAAAAGTCAAATGAAACTGCTGAAATACTGAAAAAGGATGAGCATTGTGATATGATAATATGTTTGTCCCACCTGGGGTACAAGTATCAAGACAATAAAGTAAGTGATGAAGTGCTGGCAAAAGAATCAGCGAATATTGATCTGATTATTGGAGGGCATACACATACTTTTCTGGACGACCCGGTTAAATATAAGAATAAAAAAGGAGAAGATATAATTATAAATCAGGTAGGTTTTGCCGGAATTATTTTAGGTAGACTAGATTTTGAATTTTCCAAATTTTCAGGCAAAAATTTGTCAAAATCAAAATCTATTTCAGTTTCACCAAAATCAGGCGGATAAAATTTTTTTTTAGAAAAGAAATGGTGATATTCGCCGTCCTGTCCAACTTTTTTTATTGACATAGTGTGAAGAATTTTTTTGGACAGTTCGCTGAGAACAACTATAATTAACCCAATATAAACTGCTTACAATTCTGATGGATAAGAATGCTGAAAAAATCTGGTCTAATTGTTTAAAGATCATCAAGGACATTGTTGAGTGGCAGCATTACAAAACATGGTTTGAGCCGATCAAGCCTGTATCATTGAAAAATAATTGTTTGGTAATACAAGTACCCAGCCAATTCTTTTTTGAATACCTTGAAGAACATTATGTAAATTTATTAGCGAAGACGTTAAAAAGAGAAATGGGAAAAGATGCCCACCTGGAATATCGCATCATGGTGGACAGTGGTAACAGTAAAAATAACCCGGTTACCATGGATGTAAGCGGACAGGGTTATAAAACTTTTTCAAACAACGAAATGGATTTTCCTTTAGTCATAAATAATCCTGTTAAAAATCCGTTCGTAATACCGGGTCTGAAAAAAATGCAGATTGACCCGCAGCTAAATCATATTTATACATTTGATGCTTTTATAGAAGGAGATTGTAACAGGGTGGCCCGCCGTGCCGGCAAAACAGTTGCCGAAAAGCCCGGGGCCAGTTCCTTTAATCCATTAGTAATATATGGTGGCGTTGGTTTGGGAAAAACTCATCTTGGACAGGCCATTGGTAATGAAGTAAAGAGATTGCATCCGAATAAAGTGGTACTTTATGTAAGTTCAGAAAAGTTCATCAACCAGTTTATGGATCATAGCCGGAATAATGCTATTAACGACTTTATTCATTTTTATCAATTGATTGATGTATTAATTATTGACGATGTACAGTTTTTTGCGAAAGCAGAAAAATCACAAGACGCTTTTTTTGCCATCTTCAATCATTTACACCAATCACATAAACAACTGATTCTTACTTCTGATAAATCTCCCAAAGACCTGGAAGGGGTGCAGGAAAGATTGCTCAGCCGTTTTCGCTGGGGATTAAGTGCAGACCTTCAGGTGCCTGAATATGATACAAGGATAGAAATCCTGGAGAAAAAAATGAAGAATGATGGATTGGAGATGCCCAAAGAAGTAGTGAAATACATCGCTTATAATATCAGCAACAATGTAAGAGAGCTGGAAGGTGCACTGATATCTTTGTTGGCACAATCTTCGCTGAACAGAAGAGAAATAGACCTCGATTTGGCAAAGAAAGTATTACGCAATTTTGTAAAATCTTCCAGTAAGGAAATTACCATTGATACCATTCAGAAAATGGTATGCGAATATTTTGATGTGCCATATGATAAGTTATTACAGAAAACCCGGAAGCGGGAAATTGTACAAGCGAGACAAATTACCATGTTCCTCGCCAAAGCCTTTACAAAGAATTCGCTGAAAACAATTGGAGAACACTTTGGTGGCCGTGACCATACAACGGTAATCCATTCCTGTCAAACCGTGAAGGATTTAATGGACACTGATGGTGTTTTCAGAGAAAATGTACTGGAACTCCAGCAGAAAGTACAACTTGCAGCCATGTAGAATATTAATTCTGAAAATATTAAAATCCCAAATTCCACTTTCGATTGGAATTTGGGATTTGTTTTTTGGGATATTAAGCTTGATATCTTTATTTTTGCTTCCCCCATACGGAGAGGTGCCTGAGTGGCCGAAAGGGCCGGTTTGCTAAACCGTTGTACGGACTTAAATCTGTACCGAGGGTTCGAATCCCTCCCTCTCCGCAGTAAATTATTAAATTGATCCAATAAGCTCAAGGGTTTATTGGATTTTTTTCAGGCTAAACAGTATTATTGACCTCCGTTTCATTTCAAAAGTGACGGAGGTTTTTTTATTACCGTTTTAATCTGACTATCAGAATTTTGATATAAAATTTTTTAGAACAGTAAGGTTTTAAATAATCTAAACAAATGCTTATCAATTAATTCATTTTTTTTCATTTGCAATAATTTTTTCTATTTGTATTTTTGTTGTTATTAATTAAGAGTAACTTTGGTGTCTACTATTTACCAACAGCTTCCAGATGAAAAATTTAAGTAATGAGTCCACTCTCGCCCTGCAAATGCAGGCTGGTAGCCAGGAAGCATTTACTTTACTTTACAGGCATTACAGCCCACAACTTTACCAGAATATTTTCCGAATGACCCACGACACTCAGATTACTGAAGAGATTGTGCAGGAGCTTTTTACAATAATCTGGCAAAAAAGAGAGAATAAGGGTATATCAGAAAATTTTGCCGGATATGTATATCGTACCGGCCAGCACCTGGTACATGATTTTTTCCGAAAAATGCAAAAAGACCATCTGCTGGTTAGCCGTTTCAAAAGTTTTATTTCTGAAGATTATGAACATTTTGAAAAAGTACTGGAAGAGAAACAATCTTCGGAGATTCTAAAAAAAGCAATTGATCAGCTTTCTCCCCAACAAAAAAAAGTGTATGAACTGGTAAAAGTAGAAGGCTATACCTATAAAAAAGCAGCTGAGATTTTGGGAATATCACCATTAACTGTCAAAGAATACTTAGTCGCAACAAAGAAATCGATACAAAATTATTTACTGAGGAATATGGACACAGCTTTTACAATGCTTATTCTCGCTGCCCTTTCTGACAGTTTCCATTAATTATTTTCTTTTCTATCCCCCCACATAATGGCTATCTCCGTTCTTGAGTAGATAAACCATTTAAATTGCCAACAACTACTGACTACAATCTGTTATTTCAAAAACTTGTAAAAGGAGAAATTTCGTCAGCAGAAGCTGATCTTCTAATCTCCTGGCTTGGTTCTGAAAAGCTTGATCCGGAAGCAGCCCGTCTTTTATTGACACAATTACAACAATCAGTTGATGAAAAACTACGCCCAGAAATTATTGCAGCACTGGAGGCCAGGCTCCCGTTAATCTTAAATAGTGCAATTGAAAGTAGGCCTATTCGACTTATTCGTTCCCGTTGGTTTCGCTATGCTGCCGCAATCCTCATCTTTTGTTTTAGCCTGGGCGTTTTTTTTATTTTGTCAAATAAAAAGACCAATAAAGCCGACGAACTCACTTTTTCACCTCCCCAAATTGATATTGCTCCCGGCAAAGACGGAGCCTTACTTACACTTGATGATGGAAGCACTATTGTATTGGATAGTATGGGAAACGGATTGGTAGCGGCACAAAACGGATCCAAAGTATTACTGGAGGATGGTAAGCTGGTTTATGATGCGAATGGAAATGTTTTTACAAAAACTGCCTATAATCTATTGGTTACACCCAAAGGCAGACAATTTCAAATTGTGCTTCCCGATGGATCAAAAGCCTGGCTTAACACAGCATCCTCTTTACGATACCCCACTTCTTTTACTGGGAAAGACAGAACTGTAGAAGTAACGGGTGAAGTGTATTTCGAAGTGGCAAAGAATAATAAAATGCCTTTTAAAGTACAAGTGAATAATGAAACAGCGATTGAAGTACTGGGAACGCAATTTAATGTTAACGCTTATAACAATGAAACAACCATAAAAACTACGTTATTGGAAGGATCAGTACAGGTAACAAACAAAGGCCGGCTGGCTATTTTAAAACCAGGTGATCAGGCGCAGGTAGGTATTGCTTCAACTGTAAACAGTACAGGCAATTTACAGCAGATCAAAGTTTTGAATAATGTGAACCTGGAAAAAGTAATGGCATGGAAGAATGGGGTATTTGATTTTCAGGATGCTACCCTGGAGGAAGTGATGCGTCAGCTGGAACGCTGGTATGATATAGAGGTAATTTATGAAAAGGGAATTCCGAAGCTTGAGTTTATGGGCAGAATGGGAAGAAACCTTTCCCTTTCCGATGTACTTCGTGGATTGGAAGTTTCTAAGGTCCATTGCAAGCTGGTGGAGGGAAGAAAATTAATAGTAATGCATTAAGAGATAATTGATTAATAATAAAATAAAAAAGGAAAAACATGTTATAATGATCTAGGCAACAAAGCTGGATTGAATTAAAAAATGCCGCCATGGACTGTCATCCAGACGGCATCCCGGTAGACACCGGAGGTTTAGTTCAATCCAAAATTCAGCGTCGTTAAAAACTTTCATTTTTAGAAAACCAAACCAATATGAAGTTATGACAAATATTGCTCTTTGTAACCCGAAAACTGTGGTTGTAAAATGCACGGTTAGTATAGAAAGCCAACCTGTAAAAATGCGACAACATTTTTTGCGGTTCTTACCCAAAATGCTGCTAATTATGAAGTTAACAATTTTTTTCCTGGCGTTGGGCTTGTTAGAAGCCCGTGCGGAAGGGTTCTCGCAAACGATAACTTTTTCCGGCAAAAAAGTAGGAATAGAAAAGGTATTTACAGCCGTTGAAAAGCAAACGGATTATACTTTTTTTGCTAACAAGGTATTATTAAAAGGGACCAAACCGGTTTCTATTTCCGTGAAGGATATGCCATTGAAAGAGTTTCTTAACCTGGCCTTTGAGAGCCAGCCGGTTGATTATGAGATCAGCAATAAAACGATATTCATTAAAGAAAAGCAAGTTATTGTTCTGCCGGTTGTTATACCAGTAGCACCAATACCAGTGGTTAAAGAAAATCTGTTTCAAATAATAACGGGCACTGTATTGAGTTCTGATGGTGGTCCACTTGAAGGGGCTACCGTTTTAATAAAAGGTACCAACATAGGAACAGTAACGAATGCAGCTGGTAAATTTTCAATAAATGTAGAGCCGGGCCAGGTACTGGTAATATCTTTTGTTGGGTTTGTACCCGCAGAAGAGTCGCCTAACGGACGCACAGTAATTGAAATAACTCTTCAAAAAATATTAAAAGATGTGGAACAGGTAGTAGTTACTGCCTTAGGTATTTCCAAAAAAACCAAGTCGCTTACTTATAATGTTCAGGAAATAAAAGGTGATGAATTAACAAGGGCCAGTGATGGTAGTTTTGTAAACAGCCTGAATGGTAAGGTAGCCGGTGCCACCATTAATGCATCTTCTGCAGGAACAGGTAGTTCCTCCAGGGTGATAATGCGTGGTATAAAATCTATTAGTGGCAACAATAATGCGCTTTATGTAATTGATGGTATTCCGATGCCAAATAACATTCGTGGACAAGCGTCGGATATTTTTTCTGGTGCTGGCCAAACCGGCGATTTTATTTCAAATATCAATCCGGAAGATATTGAAAGCATATCAATTCTTAGTGGCCCTTCTGCCGCAGCGCTGTATGGTAGCGCCGCAGCTAATGGAGTGGTAATGATAACAACTAAGAAAGGTCAAAAAGATAGGACAGATATTACTGTGTCAAATACTACAACTTTTTCAAATCCTCTCCTTTTGCCAAAATTCCAAAACACATACGGTGTGTCTGATATTACCAGCTATTATAGCTGGGGAGAAAAATTGGTAACTCCATCAACTTATCGTCCGAAAGACTTTTTTCAAACAGGTGTAAATGCAACAACATCTCTTACACTGTCAACAGGAACAGAAAAAAATCAAACTTATATGTCCCTGGGGAATGTTACTTCTACCGGTATTATTCCCAACAATAAATATAACCGTTCCAATTTCACAGTACGAAATTCCTCTGTTCTTCTTAATGGAAAGCTTAACCTGGATGTCTCCTTTATGACAGGTTTGGTTAATGAACAGAATATGATATCACAGGGCCAATATTTTAATCCGCTCATTGCAATTTACTTGTTTCCTCCGGGTGATAATTTTGACAGAGTTCAGACTTATGAAAGAAATACACCCTCCCGTAATTTAATGACTCAATTCTGGCCATATGGTGATAACGGCTTAATGATGCAGAATCCTTATTGGGTTACTCAACGGGATCTTTTCCAAAATAAAAAGGAACGTTACATGACCACCCTTTCGCTTAAATATAATCTTGCTAAATGGATTAACATCACGGGTCGTGTAAAATTGGACAAAGACAATGAAAAAGCAGAGAAGAAGTTTGCCGCATCTACCAATACTCTTTTTGCATCAGAAAATGGTTTCTATTCTCTCAATTCATTAGACACCAGACAGATTTATGGTGAAGGCCTGGTTAACATTAATAAAGCCCTTGGCAACAATTTCAATTTATCGGCAAATATTGGTGGAGCCATTGAAGATATTCTTCACAATCAATATTTATATGGAGGAAAGCTTCAGGGTGTTGCTAATCTTTATAGTTATGCAAACGTAAATCAGTCAACATCTGAAATGTCACAGTCTGGCAATAATAGACAAAAACAATCTGCATTCGGTAGTGCACAGGTTAGTTTTAGAAACATGCTCTTTTTAGATATGACTGCCCGAAATGATTGGGCATCAACGCTGGCAGAATCTGGTAGTCAATCAATCTTCTATCCGTCAGCCGGTTTATCAGGTGTTATTACTGATCTTTTTCACATTAAATCTAACTATTTATCTTACCTGAAAGTTCGTGGATCCTATTCAGAAGTAGGTAATGAACCTGATGTGTTTCTTACAATACCTACCTATGGACTTGCCGGCGGTTTTCCTGTAACACAAACGAGATTGCCTAACCCGGATCTTAAACCTGAGCTTACAAAATCCTGGGAGTTAGGTTTAAATTCAACATTTTTTAAGGGGGCATTAAAGTTAGATGCCACTGTTTATTCCTCCAGAACTTACAATCAATTCTTTGAACCAACCCTTTCTTCAGCTTCAGGATATACAAGTGTGATTGTAAATGCAGGAAGGGTTGACAACAAAGGAATAGAAGCTACAGCCAGGTACTCTTACAAATCAGGAAATTTTAGTTGGAGCACTTATGCAAACTATTCCTTGAACAGAAATAAAATTGTGGAATTACTTCCCGGCTGGACTAATCCGGTTACAGGGGAAATTGTCTCTTTGCATGAACTTGATATGAGTGGAACAGGTAGTTATAAAATGTTATTGAAAGAAGGCGGATCTATGGGTGACATCTATGTAAACACTTTAAGAGTTGACGAACATGGTGCGATATTCGTAGATCCCGGCTCATTTACAGTTGTAGCCGAACCCAATAAGTTTGTTTATGCAGGTAACAGTAATCCTAAATATAATTTAGGTTGGGGTAATAACCTTAAATGGAAAGGATTGGGCTTGAATTTCTTATTTACAGCCCGTGTCGGAGGAATCGTAGTATCAAATACACAGGCGATCATGGATGCATTTGGTGTTTCAAAAGCGTCTGCTGATGCCCGTGATGCCGGTGGTGCTATTGTAAATGGGCGACCAATTCCAGCACAAACTTATTACCAGGTAGTTGGAGCCGGAGCTTCCGGAGGTATAGCATCTATGTATTGCTACAGTGCAACGAATGTAAGATTGGCAGAAGCATCAATTGGTTATGATTTTACTTTTAAAGGATGGTTTAAGTTTATAAAAGGTGCAAATATTTCGGCTGTGGGCCGCAACCTGTTATTACTGTACAACAAAGCTCCTTTTGATCCTGAATTAACTTCCAATACGCAAACATATTTCCAGGGTATAGATTACTTTATGATGCCGAGCCTTCGCTCATTTGGTTTCGCTGCAAAACTTAATTTCTGATAATCTAAATATTAATAATGTTATGATAACAGATAATGTAAATTTTTGGAAAAACCTCATACTTCTGAGTGCTTTGACAATGGCTATAGGGACATCCTGTACCAAAAAATTTGACGAGTTGAATACGAATCAACATGAAGCAACAGAAGATATGATGGCAACAGATAACCTCAAAACTGGAGCCTTCTTTTCTCAGATGCAACGAAATATTATGTTGTTTAAAGACGGAGCTAATCTTTCAAGTGATTATCAGGTTGCACAAGGTCTTACAAGTGATGCCTATTCCGGATACATAGCACCAACCGGTACCTGGTATGGTGGTGTACATAATGGTTCTTATTATTTTATCTCAGGTTGGATTGAGGGAACTTTCAGATCAGGTTTTGCCTCTGTAATGCCAGCCTGGCAATCAATTACCAAGACCGCTAATGCCCAGGGATTAAATGAAATTTCAGCATTGGCTACTATAATCAAAGTCGAAGCCATGCACCGGGTGGCTGATGCTTACGGACCTATTCCTTACAACAACTATGGTAGCGGCACTTTGCAAAATACATATAGTTCATTGCAAAATGTCTATACTAAATTTTTTACAGAACTGGATTCGGCTATTAATTTATTGACACTTTATGTTCAGGGAAATCCTACGACAACCTTGCTTAAGAATTACGACTATGTTTATAATGGTAATGTTACGAATTGGATAAAGTTTGCAAATTCGCTTCGGCTGCGTTTGGCTATGCGTGTAGTTTATGCGGATGCAGCGTTGGCTCAGTTAGAAGCAGAGAAATCAGTAAATCATCCATTTGGTGTAATCTCAAATTTAAATGAAAGAGCCGCATTACAGCATTCTTCCAATTTAAATTACTATCATCCTTTGTACGAAATTGCCTACTCTTTTAATGCAGGAGAAGCCCGGATGAGTGCCTCTATGGATGCTTACATGAACGGATATGCAGATCCCCGCAGAGCGGCTTATTTCACAAAAGCAACAGCAGATGGTAATTACCATGGTGTTCGCCAGGGTATTGTAACAACAACCTGGACTCCATACACCGGTATTAATATCTCTAATCTGAATATGAACATGAGTACCACCCAGATAGTCTGGATGACTGCGGCAGAATCTTATTTTTTACGTGCCGAAGGTGCACTTAGAGGCTGGAATATGGGAGGTACCGCCGATAATTTTTATAACCAGGGTATTGCCGTTTCATTTGTAGAGAATGGACTACAGGCTACTGATGCTGCCACTTATTCTGCAAATAATTTACTGGTTCCTGCTGCTTTTACAGATTTCAGTGGTCAGTCAGGTAATAATATAGCAGCTCCCAGCACAGTCACAATTGCGTGGAATGCTGCTGATCCTTTTGAAACAAACCTGGAGCGGATTATTACACAAAAATGGATTGCCATGTATCCAGACGGACCTGAAGGATGGGCTGAGTTCAGACGTACAGGATATCCTAAGCTCTTCCCTGTCGTAAATAATTACAGTAACGGAACAATTAATACCAATACTCAAATACGCAGAATCCCTTATCCTCAATCTGAATATAATAATAACAGGACTGGTGTGTTAACTGGCGTTTCTGCTTTAGGTGGACCAGACGGTGGAGGCACTAAGCTATGGTGGGATAAAAAATAATGTATTAAAAAAATAAATTTTATTGACATGAAAATAAAATCAATTACTTTTTTAGCTCAGCTCATATTCCTGCTCTTTATAGCAGGATGTATTAAATTAGAGACAGAGGCTTTAGAGATACAGAAGCCTTATACATATGACGAGCAGTATTATGAGAACTTAAGAGCTTACAAGAAAACAAATCATACATTATGTTTTGGATGGTATGCTGCTTATGCACCTATTGCGGGTGGCGGTGGTTATAAAGATCCTGCTTCCTGGGGTGAACGTATCATGGGATTGCCAGACAGTATGGATATTGTTTCATTATGGATGGGTATTCCAAGTAATGATACCAGTAAAAGCAGCTATGCACCGGTTGCATATGCTGATCTGAAATTTGTTCGTAAGAATAAGGGTACCCGTTTTGTAGCCCCTACCATTACACGGATGAACCATGTGATTACCCTGAAAGATGGAACTCAATACGATTTGAGCCTGCATAAGAATGATACAGGCATTGCTGTATATGCACAGCATCTCGTTGATCAGGTTGTTGATGCTGATATTGATGGAGTAGATCTTGACTATGAGCCTGCGGGTGACTGGTTGCAGGGTGCAAACTTTACCAAGTTAGTACAGTATATAGGTCAGTATTTTGGTCCTAAAGGAAGCGATCCAAATAAGCTGCTCATCATTGATTTCTATAGCCAGGCACCTCCAGTTGAAACAGGAGAGTACGCCAACTACTTTATTCGCCAGGCTTATTCGCAGGGCACAGGTGGTATTCAAACGGGAGCAAATCTGCAAAACTATTATAACACTGTACAGGCTGCTGTTCCGCCAGGTAAGTTTATCGTTACTGAAAACTTTGGTGATTTTTCTGAAAATGGGGGCACACCTTTCACTGAAGTAAATGGAAATCTATATACTACTGATGGTTCAAGGATGTATTCGTTGGAAGGTATGGCAAGATGGAATCCTACGCAAGGAAAAAAAGCTGGCTTTGGAGCATTTTATTTTGACAGAGATTATTATTCAAAGGCAGGTGTCCCTTATTACAATGTAAGACGTTGCATTCAAATTGCTAACCCTGCAGTTAAATAGGTGCTTTAAATAACTAATTAAACAGTATGAATATGAAAGCAAAAATATATTTGGTGTTGATTTTATCGTTACTTGTTATAGCAAGTTGTAAAAAATCAGAGTTTGGTGACCCGGTTATTCTTGTCACGGGTACCGAAGTTTATCCAATCGTAAAATTTTCAGTTGAAAATACACCTGCACAGTATTCAGTTACAGCAACAGCTACTGAGAAAGCAACAGAAGATATCGATGTTACTTTTGCATTAGATACGTTGGCTGTTGAAAAATTCAATACAGAACACAGAACATCCTACTTTACGGTACCTTCTTCAGCAATCGACCTTTCCGGTTTGTCAACAGTAATTAAAGCAGGATCTTCTGCATCAACTCCTGTTATTGTAAAAATGATTTCAACATCTTCCCTGGTTGACGGACGTTCCTATCTGATTCCTTTGAGCATCAAGACTGTTACAGGTAATCAGATGCATGTTCTGGAATCGTCAAGAACGATATTTTTAAGGGTTGCCAGAATTATCAGTTTCCCTGCTCTTTCTATGAATAATTCGACTAGCGGTACTACCGGTACACCCGGCACACGGGGCCGATTCAATGCCACGTCCCTCTTTGATCCGGCAAACCCGACCATGCTTACCAATTTTACATTGGAAATAAAAAATCTTGTTTATGCTTTCCGGGGAGGAGATGGTAATACTAATCCCCAGCCGATACAGACACTTATTTCATGGTCTGGTACTGGTGGAGGATCTATAGGTTTACGCTATGGTGAATTAGGTAATCCAAATAATTCTTTGCAATTGATCGGTTCTCTTGGTGGTGCTTTTGCTTACGGATTTAATCCTATGCAGTGGTATACCATTTCCATTACTTATGATGGCAGCAAAGGCAGAATGTATGTTGACGGAAATAAGGTTATTGAATTGTCTGGCTCCATGGTAATGGCATTTTCGGCGTTGAACCTGGGGCAAAACTGGGGTGGCTATGATACCCGGCAATATTTCAATGGTCGGATTTCAGAATGCCGTGTATGGAGTCGTGTGTTAACTCCGGGAGAGATAAAGTTGAATCTCTGTGGTGCTGATCCTAATGCTAATGGTTTACTGGCATACTGGAAATTCAATGAAGGTTCAGGTTCTAAGTTCTACAATTCTGCATCATCGGGTGCTAAATATGATATGGACTGGACCAAAGTGTATTGGGATAATAACGGGGACGATGTATGGGATCCTATAGTAGATAAATCAGCATATGTTACCTGGACAAATGATCTTTTAAATAAATGCAGTCAATAATTGTAATATTAATTTAAAAAATTACAAACATGTCAAGAACCAAATTTTTTATAAGCTGCCTGGTAATTACTACTGTACTTTTTTCATGTAAGAAAAGTACATCTTACGATATTACGGGTGACCCTGAATTAAAATTTTTTACCAATAACCCTGCTGCAGGAAATGCTCCTCAGAATTCTATAAGCTACAGTGTTGTAAATATTCCCAATGTTGCCGGAAGTGATTGGATAAATTTATCAACAACTATTCCAGCTGCAATTAAATTTCCGGTTTATTCAACCAAACCGGTAAGCCGGAATGTTGTGATTGGTGCTGAGTTAGATAACTCTTTAATTGCAGCGTATAACGCCGATCATAACACGAATTATCAAGCATTACCAGCAGATATATTAAGCACATCCGGCCTGCAGGCTATTATAAATCAGGATGAGAGCAGATCTGCCGATTCGATCACCATAAATGCTGATTTAACAAAACTTGGCAACCTGACTGATCTTGCCTATATGGCTCCGATAAAACTTACTACAATTTCGCATGCCGGGATGGGCGCAATAACCGTAAACGGCGTATCAGATATTACTTATATTGTAGTAAATGTTGAACAAAGAAGGATAAAATACCTTGCTACCACTGTGGATATCCTGGGGGCATTGTCGACTCCCCGAACAGCCTGGACCGTTCTATTTAATCCTGCACCATCTATCGTTGCTAGCATTTTAGACGGGTCTACTTCGACCTATTCGAGATGGACGACGCCTGTATCTCCATACGGCCAGGTTGATATAAATATGCAGGCCACTAAGAATGTTACAGGGATACGACTTTATACTTCAAGCTCATCCACCTATATACCGTCACAAGTCAAAGTTTATTTGAGTAATGATGGGATTAATTATGATTTGATTGGTGGTCCCCTTAAAGCAAATCTTACCTTTGCATCATTCTATAATTATATTTTATTTTATAAAGC
The DNA here is from genome assembly GCA_049644925.1 of Chitinophagaceae bacterium. Classification (GTDB taxonomy): domain Bacteria; phylum Bacteroidota; class Bacteroidia; order Chitinophagales; family Chitinophagaceae; genus JJ008. The sequence goes on from JBARSW010000475.1 coordinate 27,767, forward strand.
TATTCCGGCTCAGTATATCCGGCTCCAGTTGTATTACTCAACTTCTACCAGCTCAAGTAATGGCAGGTTGGCAGAGTTTGATGTCTATGCCAACTAAAAAATAATTTCTTGTTCAAAAAAGGTAACTGATGAAGAACAATATCGT
>JBARSW010000476.1:0-12695 GCA_049644925.1 Chitinophagaceae bacterium
CCATAACCAGTTTGATAAGTAAATTTTGAAGATGGTGTTACTGCTGTATAACCATTTGCGGCTTTATCAGTACCAAAGTCAAACTTGAAAGTGGTTTGTTGGGCATGCAGGTTGGAAACAATAAGCAGCGATACTAGTATAATTGAATTTCTCATTTGATACTGATTTCATATTTAGTTCCGGCCTTTGTTTGAAAAACAGATTCAATCAACCCTTTCTTATTTTCAACTGGTAACTGAGTAAGTAGTTTAGAATTCTTCACTTGTATTTTCTCTTTTGTAACCAATCTACAAACTCCACCTTTTTTAGACGTAATAAATGCTTTAACCAATTTGCCTTCTTTCCACCACATTTCTATTTCAAAATTCCCTCTTGCAACTAATCCTTTTACATTCCCCTCTTTCCATGTATCTGGAAGTGCAGGTAACAATTGAATACCACTCAAATGACTTTGCACCAGCATTTCAGCCACACCAGCCGTGGCCCCAAAGTTTCCATCAATCTGAAAAGGTGGATGCGTATCAAACAAATTATTCATGGTGGAAGTCTTCAATAATTCCTGATACATTTTATATGCATGGTCTCCATCCAGCAGCCTTGCCCAGAAATTAATTTTCCATGCTTTACTCCAGCCGGTACCTCCATCACCTCTTACTTCTAATGTTTTGGTAATGGCATCGGAATATTTTTTATCAAGCAAAGGCGAAATTTGCCTGCCGGGATGCAAAGCAAAAGCATGAGATACATGGCGGTGCAGTGGATCTTCATCTTCCCAATCATCATACCATTCTACCAAATTTCCTTTTTTACCAATCTTTAATGGATTTAACTTACTTCTCTTTTCTTTTAATAAAGCAGCAAAGTCTTTATCAGTATTTAAAATATCCGAAGCTTCAATAATATTGGTAAATAAATCCCAGATAATTTCCATATCCATTGCTGAGGCAATCGTTACCGTTCCTTTAAAACCGTTAGGATGTAAATACACATTTTCCGGTGAAGTAGATGGAGCAGTAATTAATTTACCATCTTTCTCTACCAACCAATCCAAACAAAATTCTGCGGCGGATTTCATAAGCGGGTAAGCCACTTCTTTCAAATATTTCTTGTCAGCTGTAAACCGGTAATGCTCATACAAATGCTGACTCAGCCAGGGGCTACCCAAACTCCAGTTAGCCCACTTGGGATCTCCCCCACCTTCACCAACAGGATTTGTTTGTGCCCACATATCAGAATTGTGATGAACAACCCATCCTCTCATGTTATAATAATTCTTTGCGGTAGCCGTTCCGTTCTTTGCCATTTTTTTTATCTGTTCTATTAATGGCAATTCCATTTCGTTCAAATTACATTGCTGCGCCAGCCAGTAATTCATTTGCAAATTGATATTCGTTGTATAGTTACTTCTCCAGGATGGTCGTATTTGATTACACCAGATGCCTTGCAAATTTGCAGGTATGCCACCGGGCCTGGAAGATGAAATAAGCAGGTAACGGCCGAATTGAAAAAACAATTCTTCCAATGCAAAATCAGCCACACCTTTTTGATAGTTCGCCAAACGTTCATTGATTGGCAAATCGGGTGCCGCTGCATTATTTAATGACAATGAAAGCCGGTTAAAATATTTTTGATAATCCTTAATATGAGCTGATAATAATTGTGGGTACGTTTTCCTGCTTGCTGCCTGTAAATACTGCATCGCCATTTTCTCTTCGTCCTTTCCTTCACTTACCGGACATTTATCATAGCCGTTAAAACTGGTAGCTGCTGAAACCAGCAATAAAACTTCGGTAGCATTATTTATCACCAGTGATGTATCTGTTGTATTCAGTTTACCATCTTTCAAAATAGCTTTTACCCTGAATTGAAAACGCATCCCATCACAACCAGCACTGTCTTCGTAAATTAATGGCTTGGGGTTTCGTCTTTCATCATTGGTGATTCTGGCCTTACCCTTTAAAACCAATTCATTTCCTGCTAACGTATTTTTCTTATACAATAACTCATGAAAAACATCAACAGAAAAATTCAATGTCCCGGGCTTGCTTGCTTTTAATTTTATCACCATTACCTGGTCTGGTGCAGAAGAAAATATTTCTTTTGAATAAACAACGCCACCAGCGGTAAATCTTGTACCCGCCACCGCATTACTGATATTCAAATCACGGTAAACAGCTGTGACCTCTCCATCATACTTTTGTTTGATAACGATATCTCCCAATGGTTGATACATTTCTGTATTGGGCCCTTGCATTTTTCTAAGTAGTCGTACTGCTTTGCCAATGCTATCCCTGAATAATTCATCTCTTACCGGTTGTAAGTATTTTACCGCATCGGGGTTGGGATTTAAATTAACAGGCCCGCCCGTCCACAATGTTTGTTCATTTAATTGTATTAACTCAGTATCGGGTCTTCCGAATATCATTGCACCTAAACTGCCATTACCTATTGGCAGTGCTTCATTCCAGTCTTTTGCCGGCTTGTTATACCACAATAAATTATTATTTTTTTGTGATGAAACAAATGAATAAAAAAATAATGAAGCGAATAAAAGAAATGAAGTTTTCATTCAGCTTGTTTTAACTCATTATTGTACTACTTCTTTTTCAATTGCAATGAACTGTCATTCATTACAAAAGAAAAGTTATTGAGCAATTCTATCATCTCGGCTGCTGCCAGAATTGTCGGGCCATAGCCATGAGCAGCATATACATTTACCGGACGATGATAATAAAAAGCAGGATCAAACGCCATTCCGGTACCTACACAGGTTCCTTCTACCTGTCCTTTATCATTAACTTTTGTGCTTACGGCATTCCAGGCTAAAATACTCATGGGTCCATAGGTCATCGGATCAAGCCAGCCTTTATTAATTCCATGAGCTATACAATAAGAAAAAATTGCTGTAGCAGATGTTTCCAGGTAAGAATCTTCTTTATCCAATAACTGATGCCAGAATCCTGATCCACTTTGAAAAGCAGCTAATCCTTTTACATGATCCCGTAACTGTTGCAAAACAAATTTTCTTCCCGGGTGATTTTCCGGAAGTACATCCAGCAATTCAGTTTTTGCCATCAATGCCCATGCATTAGCTCTTGCCCACCTGAATTCGGGATGTGTACTCATACTTTCCACCCATCCATGCATATACAATCCTTTTTCCTTATTAAACATCCGTTGAGCAAATTGCCTGATTTGCTTCACCGCATCATCAAAGTATTTTTTATCCCCGGTTAATTTTCCCATTTGGGCCAATGCCGGTACACCCATGTATAAATCATCCAGCCACAACGTATTTTTTTGGGGGCGGTTTCTACCTAACGTTCCATCTGCAAGACGGTGTTCTTTATTTGCAACCCAATCCATGTAAATATCAATTTGAGGCCGTAAGGTAGTATTCAAGCCCAACCTTGTTGCTTTTATCATGGCTGCACATACAGCCCCGGCATCATCCAATGCTTTTGGCTCTATCGGCTGCCGTAGCGGATAATTATTATTTGAATAAACGCCAGTGCCTTTTAATTTTTTAAAAGCAGGTATCCATGATGCCAGAAAGGAAAACCGGTCTTTTACATAATCAGAATATTTTTTGTTACCTGTTATATTTCCGGCATGTAACAACGCTGAATAGGTAACGCCCCATTCGTAACTGGTTATTCTGAAATCACCCTGCTGCAAAACTGTATTACTATCAATTTTTGATAAATCAGTTAACGGTTCATTTGTTTTTTTATTAATCATCTGTGCAGGAGTTACTGCATTTAAGTAATTGAACACTCTATCCAATACTTTTAATATATCGTCTTTTTGCATTGGAGCATAAGGCACAGTATAGTCTGGTTGAGACGCATGCAATGCCGCATCATTTGCAGTTCTTTGAGCATTGGCTGTAACATAAAAAGCTATTGTTAAAATAGAAAATGATAATTTCTTCTTCATAATATTAAAATAGAAAGGTCCATAAATGCAAAAGACAGGTACTTAATTCCCTGCCTTTTGCTTTGCTTATCGATTGCTTGAGAAAAGAACTCGATTGAATATGTCTTACCAGTTAAAAGGCAGGTACCAGTTTGCCGGATCCATCAATTTGGCTCTTACAGCAGCTGCATTCCCGGTTCCATCTTTTAAAATTTTATTGTAAACTTTATCGGCGATAATTGATGGATCGCCCCTGCGAAGTGCAATCCTGAGCAGATCGGGCCAACGGGTACCTTCAAATGCATTTTCCAAAGCAGCTTCTTTCAACAAACCATCTTCAAGGGCAATCAAACTATCAGGAGCTGCAATAACCATATCCGCTACATTAGCTCTTAACCTGATGCCAATGTTTCTATACCAGTCGGCCCTGTAGTAAGGAACACCGCTACCGCCGCTGTTTCTTGCATCGAAGTTGAAAGGATATGGTTCAAATAATGTGTTATGATAAAGTGTAACATCAGTAGTAGGTGCAGGATAAGCTCCGGCAATTCCGCTGTTCAATAATCCCCATGTCAGCCTGAAGTGACCAGTTCTGTTAGCCGCTTCTGCAAACCTCATGTGCATGTGTGTTTGCCTGTATAAAAACCATTTTCCGTTTTTAGATAACTGATTAAACGGATTAAGTGTACTATAATTAATGTAGTTGTATAAATATTTCATTACAACCGGTTGCCCAGCTATCGTCATTGTGCTTAATAATTTCCTTGCATCATAAGGAATGGATAAACCTTGTGCCGGCCTTTGTGTTTCATTATCCCATAAATCCATAATCTCTTGTGATGGCTTTACAAGATAATTTCCCCCTGTTGGTGAAAAGAGCTTCACCAAAGAATTATCTGGTTTGAATTTGCTGTCGAAAGGCAGTGCCCATATCCATTCTCTTCTGAATCCATCGGAATTCATAGGACTCTCAAACATAATTCTCCAACCATCGTTGTAGACAAGTGTGGAAGCATCTCCTGCCCTTGAATAAGTTACATAGTGATTGTGACCACCCGCCCATCCAAGTCTGTAATACGAGAAAAAATCTTCTCCAAAACCAAATACAGCAGAAGGGTACTCCATCACCTGCCTATACCAGGTTGCCGCCTGAAGATAATTTCCCTTCCAAAGATGCAGGTCTGCAAGAATAATTTTTTTATTCACATAAAATTTTTGTGTCGGGTATCCATCAACTGTCAGATTTAGATTTGATCCTGTTGGATACAACTCTTTAAAAGGCAGAGCTTCCGTAAAATTTATCAAACTATCAAGTAAGGTTGCAAATGGCAGACGAGGGAAATTACTAATATCCTTTACAGCATCAATATCCTTTAATGAACTGGTGACATAAGGCACTTCGCCAAAATGAATTCCCAATTGCAGGTATAGAAAAGTACGCAATGCGCCTATATCAGAATATCGCTGACTAAACTCCAATTCTGTCATCTTTTTATCCCGCACCATTAACTGGAAGTTCTCTAACACATCATTACAATTAATGATCACTTCATAAAAAGGCCTGGGATTGGCATAAGGGTTGCCTTTTGTAACGGTGTGGGTACTGATCTGACGTAATGCTTCATCCGCATTGATCGTATAATCTAATAAATCACCCCGCAATTCATTCAGGATAACATACCTGTCTGCCAGTCCCATAAATTTTCCATAGATACCCACAACGGCTGCATCGGCATCATACACATTCTGATAAGCCTGGCTCAGATCAAGTTGATCCTGTGGTTTAATATCAAATGTCTTTTTACAACCTGAAAATACAATGCTGGTTACCAGCAAGGCTAAAGACAGTTTTGAAATTCTTTTCATATTTCTTATATATTGATTCGTGCAATAATAATTTTATTCCAATATTTTAAAAACCCATTTTTACACCCAGTGTTGCTGACCTGAACTGTGGATCAAGGCCTGTATCTATTCCCTGGGCAAAAAGACTTGGGCTGGAACTGAATTCAGGATCATAGCCCATATACTTCGTAAAAGTGAGTAAGTTATTACCCGCTACATATATTGTTGCATTTTTAATAAATCCTTCTTTTACCGGAAGTGTATAAGCAAGAGATACTGACCGCAGCCGCAGGTAAGAACCATCTTCAATCCAGCGGTTACTGAAACGGCTGTTTCCCATTGGATCTCCAAAAGTTGCTTTTGGCATAGAAGTTTGCTGCCCCTCTGCTCTCCATCTGTTCACGACACTTTGTAATTGATTTTCTACACCATTCACAGATTCAAGCCGGTAACGCAGGTAGTTAAATACATCATTCCCTTTTGTAAAAGTGAATAAAGCTTCTAACTGGAATTTTTTGTAACTAAACCGGTTTGTAAAGCCTCCAAAGAAGTCCGGGTTAGGATCACCTATAACCTCTCTGTCATTTTCATCAATTACTTTATCCCTGTTTACATCTTTAAAGCGAACATCTCCGGCACTGAAAGAACTGAAAGATCCGTCTGCATTCTTCTTCATTAAACCATCTGCAATTGCGTCTGCCACTGTGCTGTAAACACCATTCGCCACATATCCGTAAAATGAATTAGCGGGGCTTCCTGTTTTTGTAAGAATGCCTGCTCCCGCATATTCCGTAACAAACATGCCATCCGGTACTGCCAGTATTTTGTTCTTATAGGTTCCTGCATTCACACCAACATCCCATTTAAAGTTTTTTCTGTTAATCAACCGGAAATTCAGCGTAGCCTCAATACCAATATTTTCCATGCTGCCATTGTTGGTAACAATATTACTAAAGCCGGAAGCAGCAGGTAATTGTTCATAAACAAGCATTTTACTTGTTTTATTTTTAAAAGCATCCACTGATAGAGATAGTCTTTCATTGAAGGCAGCTATATCCAGACCCAGGTTAATCTTTTGTACAGATTCCCATTGCAGGTGTGGATTAGCTATTCCATTTCTAACAAGACCCTGCATGCCCAATAAATTTTGTGAGCCGTAAGATTGCCTGCTGGTGTAATTCCCAATATCATCATTGCCGGTTATACCATAGGATGCCCTTAGTTTCAACAGGTCAACTTTAGAATTTGACATAAAGTTTTCTGATGATACCAGCCAGGCAAGGCTAACGGAAGGGAATAAGGCAAAATTCACTCCATTGATGGCGATTCCATCCTCCGTCTTTGTACCAAACCTTGAAGAGCCATCCATAGCTGCATTTACATGAAGGAAAAATTTATCCCGGAAACTGTATTCTGCATTGAAATACGTATTCATCCAATTCCATTCGCCAATGGAGCCACCAATTTGTCTCAGGGCATTCAATCCATTTTGAACACTAATCAATTCGTCTGTTGCGGAATTGAAGCCAAGTGCATAGTCCTGTTCAGCATCATTATGCTGATAACGAAGCCCTAAACGTGTTTGAAACTGATGATACCTGTTGATCGTTTTTTTATATTCTAATCTTGTGTCAGTATAAAATGAGAATAATCTTTTTACCTGTGAACCAAGCCTGCTATCCAGCACCGCATTACTAACACTATCATTTGCCACACCCTTTCTTGGTATAAAAATATTTTCCCGTACTTTATCATATAACACTCCGACTAAAGTGGAAGCATTTAACCCTTTTCCGATTTCATAATTAAAGTTGAAAGAACCGGTAAAGCGGTAGTATTTATTATATGCCTGCATTTTATTGATCAGCACAGAAGGATTGCCAATACCCAGGATATCCACATCTTCGTAGTTAGGAGAGAAAACCCCTTTGCTATTTACTTCATTGGCAGTTAAGAAAGGAGCTTTGGTAAGTGCCTGGAATAAAGGAGCGGTTTTAGGTGCTATCCCCTGGTCTTTCAGGTTCTGTTCATTAAATGTAAAGGAGAGGTTTGAAGAGCCGGTAAATCTTTTTGAAAAATTAAATTCAGCGTTAAACCGGGTGTCATAGCGGGATAGATTTGTGGTTTCAATAATCCCTTTGCTTTTTGCATATCCTACACTTAATGCATAGGTTGCGATATTGTCTCCGCCTGTTACTTTTAAAAAGTAGTTATTAGTAATACTGTTTTTAAAGATATTATCCTGCCAGTTTGTTTTATTATGGTATCGGTAATACTCCGGATTGCCGGTAGTATCATCCTTCATAAAAGGCATGGCGGCAACTTCTGCAGAAGAAAGTCCTTTACTCTGCAAAATTTCACTCAGGTATGTCCGATAGCTTTCTGCACCCATTACCGGAAGATCAGAAGGTTGCTGATTCACACTGGTATAAGCACCAAAATCAATGGTAGTAGCCTGTTTCCTGGCTCTTGAAGTGGTAATAATTATAACTCCATTAGCACCTTTGGCACCATAAATAGAAGTCGCATCTTTTAAAACGGTAACATTTTCAATATCCTGCGCATTGAGAAGTGCAAGCGGATTCGTGTAATTATTTGCAATAATACTTTGACCATAATCATTTATATCGTAGATCATTCCATCTACAATTATCAATGGCTTATTGGTACCATATAAGGAATTGTACCCACGAAGGAAAAGGTTTGCACCCACACCAGGTGTACCTGATCTTCTGATACTGTTCAATCCGGCTACCTGCCCCTGCAACAAACCATCTATGGTTTCCATTGGCCTTTTCCATTCTCCGTGTGGATTGTATAATCCTGCAGCAGCAGTTAATTCTCTTTTAGTTACTACCGCAAACGGCATCGTAACACTCTCCTCCAAAGAAGGCAGCGTTCCGTCCTGTAAAGAGATACTTAAAGTCGTCCTTCCTTTTAATGCAATTTTCCGTGCACCATAGCCTTCCGCAGATACTGTAATATTATCTCTATACGATGGAACATTAATACTAAATTCTCCCTTTTCATTTGTAATAGATGCTGAAAATCCCGTAATACTTACGGTGGCACCTATTATTGCTTTTTTTGTTACAGCATCAGTAACTGTTCCGGTTAATGGCAGCTTTGGTGCCTGTTGCGAATTGGATGTTGCCGGTGCCTGGGCATAAATACTATTTGCATGTATAAGCAGGCAAAAAACAATGGCACTTCTCGTTATTCTAACTATTTTATTTAAATACATCAGTATAAAAATTTTGATGTTCGAATTAATATTATAAACCGGGTACTAATTTTATATAATCACATACCAAAGGATTAACAGCAGCAGTGGTGCTATTGGCAGCTGTAAGGTAAATATCATACCTTGGCCAATACCTTGCATTGGTAAACTCACCTATATACACTTCGTTGTAATTACTCAATGCCACTGTCGTATAAGGGAATATGGCAGAAGTTGGATTTCCGATTGCCAACTTTTGTGTAAAGGTTGCTGTCTGAAAATCGTTTAATGCCACCCAATATGCTTTGTATTTAACCGCAGGCATTTCGGATATCTGGTAGCGTATGTTAAACAAGGCAACTCCATGACCCAGTACCAGCACATCTCTGAAGTCTTTTCCGGTTACCGTATTAAATCTGTCCCTGAAATAGGTATTACCTCTCCTGTCTACGCTGGTAGATGAATAATTTTCCGCTTGAATAATGTATGTTTTAAATTTATGCAATGGGGGAACTTCCAGTTTACTCATAATATATACTATCCCATTACTTGTTTTTATTGTTTTTACAATAGCCGATTTATCAATGCCAAGTTTAATACCGGATTTAGAGAGAATAGTATCCGGTATAGTAGCAGGATTATAAACTGTATCTACAGCAAAATCTTTCACCACGTTCCAGCCAGCTGCCATAGCAGTACTATCTGTTGTGGTGGTTAGAAAATAAGGCTTGAATTTATTTACTTCAAGATCCCATGCGGCATCAGCAAGCATGAAATAAGTAAATTCTTTTTTCTCATTTCTTAAATCATGTACCTGGTTCCAGAAGAGATTAGTGTAAATCGAATCAGTACCTGCCTGGTAAATCGGGTCACCGGTAGTTGGGTTTATACCAATAACGATGGCATTTGTCGGGTCAAAAACATTCCGGAACAGTGATTGCATAAAAGCAGATTGCTTAACTGGTGCCAGTGTATTATTTGTCATAAACTCCCAGCAATTATCCAGTAAAGGCAATACATTATTTACTACCTGTAATATTCCGTTTGAGGCATAATTGTCACCATCTGTAATGGTAGCATCTCCTATTGAAGCACCTACCATGTTAACATATTTCCCATTCCACATGGCAACCCTGGTTATGGTATTTACACTGTTTGTACGGTACAACTGCCCGGTAATATGATTTCCAATAAAACTTTTTAACCGGGTAGCATTGCTAAGAATTGCCTGGTCAACACCAACAAACTGACTGTTAACCGGGGCAAAAACCGTAAAGCTTTTGGAGGATGTCAACTCTTTATCTAATCCGGTTTGCTTAAGGTATCCTGCAAATGTGGTTAAATTGGGATTTTGATCAATAAGTTCCATCAGATTCTTATTCAACAAAGGATCTGTTACTTCGTTATGCTCATCAGTCATTTTTTTACAGCCTGCCAGCAGAAAAATTACGGCTGCAGAAAAAAATACTGTTTGCCTGAAATGTATTCTCATTAATTTATTTTTTCGATGTTTATTCTTCTATTTTCCTGATCAGAAATATATTTTCGTGCCATTTGGACTGAACCTGGGCAATATCTGGTTTTCATCCACCGGAATAAAGTGAATCATATCCAGGTTGTTATTATTTTGAGTACCTACTAAAGGTGTAATCCGGATAGTCTGTTGTTTGGTAGTTGTAAAATCAATTACACCCACCTGTCTTGCAGCCTGCCTGTTACCTGTTCCGGCATTTTCAATATAACGTTTCCATCCAATTGCTTCCAGTTCAGCATCGGTACCATTTGGTCTTGCTTCGGTAAAATTCATTGTTCTTTGCATCAGTGTTCCATTCACTTCTACCTGGCAAAGCATGTTTGAACCCGATGATTGTTTTTGCCAGGAATAACAAATCCAGACTTTATATCTTCCTTTAATAACAGGTGGTGTCAGCATTTCCCACCAAACCGGGCGATTGGGCAATCCCATTGGCAACATATTTACATCACTATTAACTGAATAATTTGTAACCGAACTTGAAGTTGAGTACGTATATGTCAATGCATTGGTTCCCGCCAATGGCCCCCAACCCCAATAATGGTCTTTGATTGGTTTGTCTGCTTCAGTGGCTCTTACAAAATTGTAATTGGCTCTTTTATAATAAGCCGGAAGTTTCATGATCTCATCGAATGAAGAAACATCCCAGTACAAAGCAGTTGGTTTTCTGAATTTCACCATAAAATGGGAAGTCGCATCATGCCAGACACCGTTAGTGGCTGCATTATCACTTTTTATTCTGTCCAGTTTAATACCAATTTCAAGAATGCCATTGAAAACATCCTGGTTAATCACCACTTCCTGGTCAATTAATTTTACACTTAAAACTTCCTGTGGCAACCTGGTTTCATGAGTAGCTGTAGCAATGATATCACCCATAAATTTCAGTCCGTTTGAAATATGATAAGCCACATACATATTCAGGCTGTCATTTGCATTTATAGGATTTCCTGTTTGTGAATATTTTGCTTTCAGTGCAGCATAACTATTAATTCCGCTATCAGCCAAAGCCTGGTTACTTTCGGCAAAAACGGTCATCCACCTTTTAGAAAGGTCCGGGTCAACCGTATTTAAAATGGTATAAAAACCTGTAGCCTGCAATGCTTCTACAAAAATGGAATACTCCGGTTTTTCAGCCAGTTGCTGAGCTATGGTTTTTGTAGCTGGAAGTAAGACATTGTCAATTTCATGGATAACACCATTTCCTACTCTTACATTCGTTTTTGTAACTGTAGCCTGACGATTTATAATATACCTGGATACCCCATCTTTGAAACTAACGGAAGTGATAAGATATTGTCCATACATGGTAATGACCGGTAGTTTACCATCCGTAAATGAACCGGTATAAATGGTATCCTCCAGCAAATGCAGGCGAACCATATCCTTAAGTGTATTCAAATCAGCAGCATCAACGGAAGCTGCACCAATTTTCTGCAGGTAAATCTTTACTCCATTGTTTGTTGGAGCAAAGCAGGTATAGGCACCGTAGGCATTCAGATAGGCTGAAGTTTCTGTCCTTTCCAGTATCTGGCGAAACAGTGAAAAGGAATCAGGGTTATTGTCCAGGTAGCCAACAATATTAACATCGCTGGTGGTGCTTTGAGCTATATCTGTTTTTTTACAAGAGATAATAAACACCAGCAAAGGAATAAAGATTGTTAAGCTTATAACCCAAAAAAGGTTCTTTCTCATTTTTATACTATTTTATCTGTAAAAAGGATTTTGTACAAGTAATTTGTTTGTTTGTAATTCAGTAAGGAATATAGGAAAGTAGTGTGCATTTTTGTCCAGCATCTTTATCTGTGCCGATTGCTGCTGGTTTGATGGCACACTCAGTGCAACCATATTGAGAAGAATATTCAGCCGCTGATAATTATTACGTCTCGCATTCCTCAATACATCGTACCACCGTTTTCCTTCAAAGCAAAATTCTCTTGATCTTTCCTGTAAAATGAAATCCTGGATAAGGTTTTTGTCTGTTGGAGCTGGTGTAAGATCAGTTGCAGTCAATGCATTTGCTCTTCTGCGAATGGTATAAATAAGATCAAGGGCCTGTTGTCCGTCGCCTGATTCATTCAATGCTTCGGCTTTCATTAATAAGATATCTGCATACCGGTAAAAAAACCAGTGTGCATAACTCTGATCGAATGAACGGAGACCAGTGGTAGAAGC
>JBARSW010000477.1:0-2169 GCA_049644925.1 Chitinophagaceae bacterium
TTTACATCTGCCTGGCTGCTGTAATCTACTGAGAAAACTTTTTGTGCACCTGCAAGGCCGGATAAAATTATAATTGTCAGAAACAACAGTAAAAACTTTTTCATTACAACTATTTTTAAATAAAAGCCTTGTTGCTTTTATGGCTCTTAAAGTTACATTCTTTTTTTTCTAAGAGTAAAGTGGCTTCGTTAAATTTTGTCCGAGGGACGAAAAATTAATCAGGCACAAATGACATTTAATTTTTTTTATGCTATTTTTCCCTTCAACGATAATTTACCAATAAGAAATTTATTGCTAAATTGCTTCTTGAACAATTTTAAACATGAGCTAAAATTCACCTGATGAAAAATAAAGCAGCAGAAACACCCGAAGAACTCAACACAAATATTCCTGCCTCATTGAATTATAGTCCGGAAGATGACATTTACAATAAAAGCCATAAAGAACAGGATATTAATCCGGATGACTTTTCCGTTATTACGGGAAGCAATGAATGGGAAGCAGGAATGAATGAAAAGGATTTTAATGAAGATATGTCGGGTAGCGATCTGGATATACCCGGTGCAGAGTTGGATGACATTAACGAAGAAATTGGTGAGGAAGATGAAGAGAATAACTATTACAGCCTGGGTGGGGATAATCACTCAAACCTCGAAGAATCTTAATAGTCAAAACATCATTTTACCGGTATTTTTTTTCAAAAAGGCATTATTTTGCCCGGATATATACCAGCTTTACATTCTTTCTTCCGGTATCCCGTTCATCAATTTCAAATTGCCCCAGGCTTTTGATCAACAGCAAAAGTTTTTCAAACCCATAATTACGGGGATCAAAGTCCGGACGTTTCTTCAATAACAAATTTCCCAACTCACCAAGAAAAGCCCATCCATCTTCATCAGCTACATCTTTGATGCTGGAACTAATCAGGCTTACCAGGGTCTTATCTGCTTTGCTGATAACTTTTTCTTTTTTCCGCAGCTCCGATAGTTTGATCTGCTTTGTATCTGTCTCCGGCTGTTCCAGTATTTCGATATAAATAAATTTATCGCAGGCAGCCCGAAAGGCAGCTGGGGTTTTTTGTTCGCCCATACCAAATACTTTCATACCGGCTTCCCGCAACCGGGTAGCCAGGCGGGTAAAATCGCTATCACTGCTCACCACACAAAAGCCATCCACACGGCCGGTATATAAAATGTCCATTGCATCAATGATCAGGGCAGAGTCGGAAGAATTTTTTCCGGTGGTATAACTATATTGCTGTATCGGGGTGATAGCATGATCCAGCAACACTGTTTTCCACCCTGCCCCCGGTGGTTTTGTCCAGTCAGCATAAATGCGTTTGAAAGTAGGCACTCCATATTTGGCAATTTCTTCCAATATGCCACCGATCAGCCGGTGCGGAATATTATCGGCATCAATCAAAACAGCAAAGCGGAGATCTTTTGTATTGTCCATATTATAATAATTGACAAAGGAAAGGTAGTGATTAAAAGAGAGCCGGGATATTACAGTTTTAAACGGCCAGGGCAGACCATTAATTAATACATGCTTGAAAGTTGTCTGAAATAAAAAAATAGGAACACGGATGATACGGACTGAACGGATGGATATGGATTTTTTATTCTGCTTCGCAGAATAAATCTGTGTTTATCCATTTTTATTTACCCCTTATTCAATTAAAAACCTTTAAGAACTCATTTAAAATCAAAATCCGTTAGAATCTGCCTAATCAGGTCATCTGTGTTCTATTATGTTCAAATTTTAATGCGTTTGTTCTATCTAAACGGCCAATATTTACTACTCAAAAAATAAATATTCATTATCTTAACAAAACATCATCCCCACTAATAATTTAAGTATGAAAAATTCGGGTGTACTTATTCAACAACTCTTTTCAATACGTAATCAATTTGAAAAGCAACATGCATCGGAAAAAATCAGCTTGCTCAACAGTATTCAATTAAAAAACGTTAAAAGTAAAAAAGCTATCCAGCTATATGCGGACGCCCTGTTATTCTTAATAGCCTATCCTGATAATAAAAAAATTTATACACTCGCCAATCATTACCTGCTGCAACTGCACCAGCATCTTCAGGCTAATGAAAAATTATCATACAGCTTATACAATAGTGGTATTACCGGTACTGCTGTTTGTGCCGCTTATAGTTT
>JBARSW010000478.1:0-32248 GCA_049644925.1 Chitinophagaceae bacterium
CTGTGCTCCATGCACCCCGAAGTAAAGCGGTTACATTAAAACTATATTTAGGATCGGCTAATTTCCATTCATTTATAAATTCTGATTCTGAAATGCCTGTCGTTGATACCCAATCGTTATCACCATCTCTGGTAACTGTTGTAAGTCTGCCATTCCAAATAGTCCCCACTCTACTCCACGGCACCAAATTGGTTTCAGTATTGGTATTCAATTCAGTGGTTACATAAGGCATTCGAACATCAGCCGTAAAACCAGTACCACCAGTTTGTGCAAATTGGAATTTACGCTTCACTTCTCTTTGATTATCTGTTGGGTCGCCACTTTCTGTAAGCGGTATCATTTTAACTGTAACATCGGTTGGAGCCGTACCTGCATTAGTGGTTACCTGCATATATGGCTGGTTGAAAACTACTGCAGAACCATTAACCCATCCTGTTCTTCTCACATTTCCGATAATTTCTTTTCCCGCTGCAAAATCAAATACAGCAGTTGAAGGTGCAGAAAACAAATAAGAAGGATTTGCTATCGGGTCTGTTGTGAATATCCCCTGATCATAATCCAGTTTTCCGGATAACAATGCCGTAGCTGTTAAAGTAACTCTATCAGAAGCCCCGGATTTATTAATCCACAAATTAGTATAGGTTGCGCTACCTCCGTTAAAGGTAACATTACCTGCACCTGAAAGAATCAGTGAATCATCAGCAGTAGCAGTATTATAAGTAGCTGTGTTCAGAAAGTTACCCTGCACTTCAATTTTTCCGTCGTTGCTGACTGATCCTGAGTTTTTGTTTTCGAAATTACCGGCACAAAAAATAATAGCTCCGGGTTGAACTTTAATTGTAGCCCCATCATTTACAAGTTGGGCAGAAATTTTATTGTTGTTTATTGCAGTAAACAAAGTTAAAAGCAACGCTGTGGGCAACATTATTCTTCTCATAAATACTTGGTTTTAGTTTACACTAATAACTTAAAAAATCAACTCAGTTTTTTCAGTGGGATTTGGAAAGCAATTTACGGCACTTAACTCTTGATAACATCCCATATTTAGCAAACGGGAGTTTCCGGCGAGTTAACGGATAAAACAATAATTGAAATTAATAGTTTTATTTCAATATACCTATACCACAAAAGGGTGATTTTATTAATTTTTTAAACCCAAAATGGCTCCTATATGCCAGGCAAGAATTATTGCCGGGTTTTCCCAATCCGAAAAAAGGCTTTATACCGGTCTTTATTGAAGAGTTTTGAATCCATCATGGCCTTATAAGTAAGAAACAGGCCAATAGGTACCAATATAAAAGTGGCCAGCCACATTCCGGTAAAAGGTGTTAAACTGTTTTCTTTTGCAAATTTTTCTCCGGTAGTGCTGGAGAAATAAAATACCATAAAGAATATTATTGCAAATACCAGTGGTGTTCCTAATCCCCCCTTCCGTATGATTGAACCCAGGGGAGCACCCACCAGAAACAAAACAAGGCAGGCAAGCGATAGTACAATCTTTCTATGCCATTCTATCTGGTGTTTACGCAAACTTCTTTCTTTATCCTTTATATTATTGACAAAAGATTCAAGGTTGATCTTTAACGACCCGGCAGTATTCTGAATAGTCTGATTTATATTTTCCCTGGCTGAATCAGGCAGGACCTGGTCAAAATTCTTCACTTTCCCATTTACAATTGCTGTATTCTTTATGTCTTTTTGCAGCAATGTATCAAGAAAAATGGTAAAAGGATATTGACGAAACAGGTCCTTTGTAACCAGTTTTTTTACCACTTTCAGGTCTTTTTTCAAAGAATCAATAGCTACCCGAAGCTGCCGCATACTGTACATCCTTTCATTATTCTTGTTTACACTATCGGCAGTTCTGTTACTAAAGCCCAATGAACTTAAATCGAATTGCTTTTTATATTCTTTAAACCCGGTTCTAATGTATTCCGAATTTCCGGGTAAATAATTATTTCCTCTTTCCTGGTATCGCCAGCCATCTTTAAGATTAAATTCCAGGAAACGTTTATTTTCCGAAACTTTCATAATGCCGCTTTTTGCAATCATGAAGTTATCCTGTAAAGGGTTTCCCTGTTCATACACAATAACATCTCGTATTACACTGTCATTAGCTTCTTTTTTTCCCACTTTTATAGTAAACCCGGATATCTTATCAAAAAATACACCTTCCTGCAGATTAAATGCCGGCTTGGAATATACAATATCTGCCAGCAAGGTTCTGGATTTTAAATTGGCAACCGGAATAATATAATTTGAAAACAAAAAGGCTATTATAGCGATAATACCACTTACAAAAAATAACGGCCGCATAAAACGAAGCAGTGAAATACCGGCTGATTTTATGGCAACTAACTCAAAACTTTCACCCAAATTTCCAAAAGTCATTAAAGAAGATAATAAAATAGCCAGGGGTAATGCCAGGGGTACTAAAACAGCACTCTGATATAAAATAAATTCAAGTATTAAACTGGCCCCTAATCCTTTTCCCACAAAATCATCTATATACAACCAGAAAAACTGCATGATCAACACCAGCAACGTAATAAAGAACGTTGCTATAAATGGGCCTATGAAAGCCTTAACAATCAGTTTATCTAGTTTTTTGAACACTTATCTTTATTATATGAATCCGGCAAAAATAAGGCTTTCGCAAAAGGAGAAAGAGTTAGTTACAAACAGAGAGTGGATTTTAACAAAGAATCACATTTTGCAAAAAGCTTTTTCCCTGCTCGAATTAATACAGGTAAAACAAAATCAAATAGTAGCAGCCAGTTCTTGTAATCAAAAATTTGATGAATTTAAAACAACGGCTAAAATTTCAAAAGGAGAGAATTACCAGGGACTGCCCTACCTTATCCTGGATTTTCCAAGAGTTTTTAACAAAGAAAATATTTTTGCAATAAGAACAATGTTCTGGTGGGGAAATTTTTTCAGTATCACCCTTCATCTTTCAGGAACTTATAAATCTGAACGGGAAGACAGTTTAATAGCAGCTTTTCCTTTACTAAAGCAAAAAAAATTCAAATTTTGCGTAAGTAAAGATCAATGGCACCATCATTTTGAAAAAGATAACTATCTCCCTGTAAATAATAAGCGGAAGAATGATTTTGAAATGGAGATAAAACAAAAACCATTCATTAAGCTGGCAAAAAAAATCCCATTGAATCAATGGGATGATGCAGAAAATTTAATAGCTGAAAGTTTTAAAGATGTAATAGATATTCTAATTCTTTAATTACCTAACCGGTGAAAAAGTTCTTTTACCTGGTAATCCCATAACCTGGTTTGATCTTTAATATCCTTTTTTTCAGCAAAATCTTTTATTATTAAAATGGTTTGATTTGTAATCTCAGACCTATCAATCCGAAACTCAAAATATTCTTCTTTTGGGGCTGACTCCCAGTGAAAACGGATGAACTTATCATGTTCGTTATCTATAAGTTCAGCTTTATCAAAAGAACCACTCCAACCAAAAAAATAAACCCCATCTCTTTCATCTACCTTTTCAGCAAACCATTCACCCAGCCCTGCCGGTGTTGATAGGAATTCATATAAAATAGAAGGAGAACAGCGAACCGGGAACTCTAATGTATATAATTGTTTACTCATCTTAATATGTAATATTCGTTGTGACTACGCAATAATAGAAAATAAATCATTGCCGCAAAATAATTTATGCTTTATTTTTCCCCTAATCGCAAACTATTCTGTAATTTTTTGTAATAAAAAGCATTCAAAAACGTTAATATCTTGCCAAAAAATATTTGGCAATTACTGGCAAATATCATAAATTGCTTTGAAGTTCAATACTTTCTGAACAATCAGGACATTGCGGTGGGTATTTTAAGAGTATAAAGCGGATTCAAAAATTTAAATTCTTTAACCCTTTAAATGCACCATTAAACCCATTACCTATGAGTATGAGACAACTGAAGATCACGAAGTCAATCACTAATCGTGAATCTCAAAGCCTTGAAAAGTATCTGCAAGAAATCGGCAAAGTCGATCTTATTACCCCTGAAGAAGAGGTAAGATTAGCAACACTAATTAAAGAAGGAGACCAAAAAGCACTGGACCGTTTGACCAGGGCAAATCTCCGCTTTGTGGTTTCTGTTGCCAAACAGTACCAGAACCAGGGTTTATCCCTTCCCGACCTGATAAATGAAGGAAACCTGGGCCTTATTAAAGCAGCACAACGATTTGACGAGACAAGAGGTTTCAAATTTATATCCTACGCTGTTTGGTGGATCCGGCAAAGCATTTTGCAATCATTGGCAGAACAATCCAGAATTGTTCGTTTACCACTGAATAAAGTTGGATTAACCAACAAGATTCAGAAAGCATATTCTCTATTAGAGCAGCAATTTGAAAGAGAACCTACGGCGGAAGAATTGGCTGAGTTACTTCAAATGGACATTGAAGAGGTTTCTGCCACATTAGGCATCAATGGCCGTCATGTAAGCATGGATTCTCCATTATCTGATGGTGAAGAAAATACATTGATGGATGTAATGGAAAACACAAATGCTGATAAAACAGATGGCCAACTTGTTCATAATGAATCATTAAAAACGGAAATAGACCGTTCATTAAAAACCCTGACTGAGCGACAAAAGGAAGTAATCTGTTATTTCTTCGGTATTGGAGTTGATCACCCCATGAGCCTTGAAGATATTGGCGAAAGATTCAGCCTGACCAGAGAAAGAGTCAGGCAAATCAAAGACAAGGCCATTACAAAGTTACAGGCTTCTAATCGTTGTAATTTGCTAAGAACTT
Organism: Chitinophagaceae bacterium; assembly: GCA_049644925.1. Classification (GTDB taxonomy): domain Bacteria; phylum Bacteroidota; class Bacteroidia; order Chitinophagales; family Chitinophagaceae; genus JJ008. The sequence goes on from JBARSW010000478.1 coordinate 4,783, forward strand.
ATCTCGGAACCTAAATAAACAATTAAAAAAGAATAATCTGACATAAAATTTTACATTTCTATATTTGCAATTCTTTGAAAAAGTGAACATTGATGTTCACTTTTTCTTTTCAATTTCGTGAAAATAATTGTGACATATGTTTAATTCTCTCCAGGAAAAATTAGAAAGTGCCTTTAAAAACCTTAAAGGACAGGCCCGTATCACCGAACTGAATATTGCTACAACAGTAAAGGAAATCAGGCGGGCACTGGTAGATGCGGATGTGAATTATAAAATCGCCAAAGAATTTACCGATAAAATAAAGGACAAAGCAATTGGCGAAAAAGTAATCAATTCCATTTCTCCTGGCCAGTTGATGACCAAAATTGTAAAAGACGAACTGGCAGATTTAATGGGAGGACAGGAAGCTGTTTTTAATGCCAAAGGCAATCCTGCCATTATTCTAATCGCTGGTTTGCAAGGTAGCGGTAAAACTACTTTCAGTGGTAAACTGGCCAATTTTCTGAAAACAAAAAAAGGCCTTTCCCCGATGCTGGTAGCTGCTGACATTTATCGTCCGGCAGCGATGGAGCAATTAAGGGTGCTGGGCGAACAAATTGGTGTTGATGTTTATATTGAACTGGAAAATAAAGATGCTGTTGACATTGCGAGGAACGCTGTTAAAGAAGCCAGGAGCAAAAATAAGAATGTACTGATTATAGATACAGCTGGCCGGTTAGCCGTGGACGAAGTGATGATGAACGAAGTGGCCAATGTAAAAAATGCCATAAACCCACAAGAGATATTATTTGTGGTGGATAGTATGACAGGTCAGGATGCAGTAAATACAGCCAAGGCATTTAATGACCGACTAGACTTTACCGGTGTTGTTCTTACAAAGCTCGATGGAGATACAAGAGGTGGTGCTGCAATCTCCATCAAATACACAGTAAACAAACCCATAAAATTCACCAGCAGTGGTGAAAAAATGGATACTCTTGATGTTTTTTATCCCGAAAGGATGGCACAACGTATCCTTGGGATGGGTGATATTACCAGTTTGGTAGAAAGGGCCCAGGAGCAATTTGATGAAGTGGAGGCTAAAAAGCTGGAAGCCAAAATCAGAAAAAATAAATTTGACTTTGCTGATTTTAAGATACAGTTGGAGCAGATAAAAAAAATGGGAAATATGAAAGATATGCTGGGTATGATACCCGGTATGGGCAGCAAAATAAAAGACCTTGATATTAACGAAGACTCTTTCAAAGGGATTGAAGCCATGATAAATTCCATGACACCCGAGGAAAGGGCCGACCCCGACCTGATTGATAGCAGCCGCAAAAAACGTATTGCCAAAGGTGCCGGAAAAGATATGACAGAGTTAAACAACTTCATGAAGCAGTTTGACCAGATGCGGGATATGATGAAGAATATGAATAAAATGGGAGCTTTTGGAAAAATGATACCCGGGATTAAGAAATAACGAATATTGAACAAAGAATTTTGAACTCAGAAAAAAGTTTCCGAATGTCCGGAATCTCCTTCAATATTCAGCATTCCCTGTTCTTCTTTTCGATATTTGCTTTTGCAGTTTCCCCTTCCCACCATATATTTGCTGTCCGGTTTCAACCGGGCTTAACAATTATTGTTTAACGCTGTTAAATTTCTATTTATGTCAGCAAAAATCCGTCTTCAAAGACACGGGTCAAAAAAGAGACCCTTTTATTTTATCGTAGTTGCCGATTCCCGGGCACCCCGTGATGGCAAATTCATCCAAAAATTAGGTACTTACAATCCACTGACTGTTCCGGCAACTATTCAGCTTGATCGTCAGAAAGCATTGGAGTGGCTGAACAAAGGTGCAACACCTACTGACACTGTTCGCCGTATCCTCAGCTTCAAAGGTGTATTGTTCCTGAAGCACTTGCTCCGTGGTGTGGGCCTGGGCTTATTTGATGATGCAACCGCAATGGAAAAATTCACCAAATGGAGTGCAGAACATGAAGCACAAATTAAAAGACGCCAGGAAGAATCTTACCGAAACAAAAGAGCCAGACGCCCAATGCCAGGTCGCAGACCTGAAAGAAAAGCTGAAGGTGAAAGTGGAAGTGAAGCATAATAAAATATGCCTGCCTGTCGAAAGACAGGTCTCCTCCTGAAAGTTCATGAATCCCGTCTCGTTTAAAATGAGACGGGATTTTTTTGGTAGCCACTAATTACACTGATTATCACAGATTATATTTGCGCAATGGCTGAATATTATAAAGTAGGAAAACTCGTCGCTGTTCATGGTCTTACCGGCGAACTGTTGCTTAAACATGAATTAGGTAAAAAGACTTCTTTAAAAGGACTACAGGCATTTTTTATTGAGGAGAAGAAAAGTTCTTTCATTCCTTACTTTATTGAGACAACAAAAATAAAATCTGAGGAAGAGATTTATATAAAACTGGAAGGAATTAATACAAGAGAGGCTGCAATAAGACTTACCCAAAATCAAGTTTGGTTACCTGAAGCTGATTTTAAAAAATTTGCTGCTAAAACTGCTCCGGCTAGTCTATTGGGTTATACCATCATCAACAAAAATGAACGGCTTGGTGAAATACTTGAATTGATCGAACAACCCCATCAACTACTCTGTCGTTTAGAAATAAAAGGGAAAGAAGTATTAATACCCTTACATGAAGAAACATTGAAAAAAGTAAATCACACAAAGAAGGAAGTCATTGTGGAATTACCGGATGGGTTGTTGGATATCTATCTGAATTCCTAGCAGGTTTTTTATTCCTGCTGTTTGATAATACTTCCTATTGATAGTAAAAAAATTACTTTGTTTTTATGAAATCTGGATAAACTATAAGTCAATAGCTAAATTTCAGTAGCTTTATACATAAAAATATTTTATACTTTTAATTTAAGTTTTTGATATGGCAAGAAAAAACATCCATATCTTTCTGATTACAATCTTCTTTTATTTTAATGGAACATTGGTATCAGCACAATGTCCTTCATCAGTAGGTTTAATAGGCACACCTATAGTCTTAAATGGCAACTGCTTTATCAATATTCAATTAGCAATTCCTAATTCCATTGTTTCAATTTATAATACCGCTGGTATAATTACACAAGGAACAGCAAACAATAACGGAGATGTAGTAATTCCTTATCCATGTTCTGCAAACCCTATAACAAGTATTATTTCAAGAATTACAAGCCCTGTTGTTCAAACATGTAGTGAATTTACCATCAACCCGATTTTAATTCTGCCTGTAAAATTGATTTCATTTACCGGCATAATGATCCAGAACAATACAGTTTCACTTAGTTGGAGAACTTCATATGAATTTCAGAATGAAAAGTTTGAAATTGAAAAAAGCCGTGAAGGTATAAATTATGAAATACTAGCAACAGTAGCCAGTGCGGGAAACAGTACTTCAGAAAAGAATTACAGTTTTGAAGACTTTTCATTTTCAGCAGGCACATCTGTTTTTTACAGATTGAAACAAACTGATATTGATGGTAAAAAAAGCTATTCCAAAATTGTTTATATCAGCGATACAAAATCAGCAGCTATTTCACTTTTCCCCAATCCTGTTCGGTCTGGCAGCAGTATTATGCTGAAAGGTATTCCCGTTTCTGATGTTAAATACAGTAATATCAGCATTACAGATTTGTTAGGAAATAATGTTTCGTATAAGATTACTGGAGGCAGCACTATTGAAATGTCTTCATCCGTTGTTTCCGGCATATATCTTTTTCGTATCATTGATAAAGTTCTAAAATTGATTAAAGAATAGGCTTCTTAAGCCAGGAAAAAAGTTTAACCATTTTCTGAAAAAGAGAACGGTTTTTTTAATCACTTTTTAAATCATTAAAGAAAAATTACTGGCAGATTTTCTGTAATTTGAATTGTCTTCATTGAAGGATTTCTTTGGAAAACACAAAACACCATATTGCTCATTTTGACCTTGATTCTTTTTTTGTATCTGTAGAAATTAGAAACAATCCTTCTTTAAAGGGAAAACCAGTTCTGGTAGGTGGCTATGAAAGAGGTGTAGTAGCAGCTTGTAGTTATGAAGCGAGGAAGTTTGGCATTCATTCCGCAATGCCCATGAAGAAAGCAATGCAACTCTGTCCTCAGGCAATCATTACAAATTCCAGCCGGGATCAATACAGTAAATATTCCCGTTGGGTAACAGATATTATTGCCGCTAAAGTTCCATTATTTGAAAAAGCAAGTATTGATGAATTCTATATTGACCTTACCGGGATGGATAAATTTTTTGGTGTAAGCAAATATACCAAAGACTTGCGCCTCCATATTACTGAAGAAACAGGCCTTCCCATTTCATGTGGCTTATCCTCTGCCAGGTTTATCAGCAAAATGGCCACCAATGAAGCAAAACCCAATGGCTTTTTGGAAATTCCGCATGGTAAAGAAATCGAATTTCTTTGGCCGCTGGGTATTGAAAAAATAAATGGTGTGGGAAAACAAACAGAACAGCATTTAAAAAGCTACGGCATTTATACAATTGAAGACCTTGCTAAAACATCAATTGAACATTTAGAAAAAATAGCCGGCAAATGGGGTGAAGCTCTATGGCATAAGGCACATGGTCGGGGAAGTACAGCTATTACAACCGATTGGGAGCAAAAAAGTATGAGCCATGAAAATACATTTGATTCAGATTTTGCGGATATTGATTTTCTGCATAAAGAGTTAGTCAGGCTTACAGAAAAAACAGCTTACTCACTTCGTGAAGATGAAAAGATGGCCGGATGCATCACAGTTAAAATCCGTTATTCAGATTTTGAAACAACATCAAGACAAGAAACGATCGATTATACTGCTTTGGATGATGTGCTGATTGCCAAAGTAAAGGAACTCTTCAATAAATCTTATCAAAAAAACAGGCCGGTACGATTGCTCGGTGTCCGTTTCAGTCACATGATCCCAATCACCATGCAAATGAGTTTATTTGAGAATAATATAGAGAAACTTAATTTATACAAAGCAGTAGATGATATAAAAGACAGGTTTGGGAGCAAGCTTTTAACGAAAGCAGTGAATACAAAAAAGAAAAAGAAAGAATGATCTACTTCCTGGCTTTTCGTAACCCGAAATAAATTATCAGGCTGCCAATCCCGGCAAATAACAATGCAGTGGGCAATTTTCCAAAAGTATTCAATAGCCAGTTAAGACGCTGTACCCTTGATGAGGTTGAATCGGGATACGTTTTATCGATAACAAAAAATACAAACAAGCCTGCACCTATACAGGCAAGACCGCAGAAGATAATGATTGCTTTTTCTAATTTTTTATTTTTCATTAACTAAGTTTTTCTAAAAAGAAATTTACCGGCAATTAACCAGCCAATAATAAAAATTGAAAATACTATAGCCGTCAGCCAGGGATTATTGAAGCTATCATAAAATAGTGTTTTATCAGTTACCAGAAATAATGGCAACCCTGCTAGAACAATTGAAGTGCCCAGGCTAAATGCAGTGGCAGTGGCCGGATAAAATGGCAAACTCCGACTCATCAACAAAAGTGTTACAGGTACAGAGCTTTGCAGACAGGCTACCCCGGCAGATAAAGCATAGATGTTTTCTTTGCCAAATTGAAATAATAGAAATGCGACGGAAAGAGTAATATAAATAAACTTTTTCAGTCCGATTTTATCTGCCAGGAAACCTCCGATAATTTTACCGGCAAAAGCACTGACTCCAAGATAAAGAATTCCATTCTCCACATTTTCAGCTGCATAATTAACCACATCAAAAATTACGGAACGGAAACACATCAACAATAAAATAGCAAGCATGATGAGATCATGTGCATCCAGTTCGCTTTCCTCTTTTTTAGAAGATGGGTAATCTACGATTGGTTGCCTGAAAATAATAATAGCCAGTATAAACACTGAAATCAAAACCAAAACCGGTATAATTATTCCTGATTGGCCTAATAAACTACCAGCAGTTAATCCCAACACACCGGGTGCAGTAAAAATACCTAATGGACCGGTTTTGTCTTTATGAAACTGCAGACAAATAGTACCACCAGTAACATGTACAAATGCAGAAGCCAGCCCAGAAAAAATGATTGCTATTTCCAAAGAAAAAAAAGAGCACAAAACTGCAACAGGCAGCAAAATAAAAGAAGCGATGGCAAAAGTCTTAATAAACCTCATTCTATCCATCCAGAAACCCACCGGCAGTTGCCCGCCAAAACCTATTATTGCATAAAGGGCCACGAAAAAAAAACTATCATTATAAGAATGTAAAAAAGTGTATTTCGCCAGAAAAAAACCTGCAGCCAAATCGTTCAACCCGTGGAGTATACCCCAGAATAAGGGCTGACTATATTTATTTTTCCGTAACATCATTGCAGAAAACTATTAATCAAAATTCCAATTCCATAACTAAGGCCATTGGCAATAACACCTGTTAAGAGACAACGTTTCCAGCTATTATTTGTCAGTAGCCTGTACCCGATTGATTCTGTAATTGCCACACCTGTTTCCAGAATATTTATATCAATTGTTGAACTAATCAGCAGGAAATGAAGAAGCGGCCAGGTAAAAAGATTTATTAAAAAGAAAGGGACCAAGGCATTTCTCCAATCCATTTTAAAAAAATAAACCACTACCGGAAGTTCTATTACAAGAGTCAGTAAAAAAAACCACCAGACTATCATCATTAATTTATTTTTTACCTCTTCTTTTCCAGATGAAGAAACCGACAATAGCAAGTAGTGCCACAACAGCCACAACGATTAACCATGTATTATTGCTATTGTTCTTTTCAAATAATACAGGGTCTGCTTTTACATCTAATAAAAATCTTTTCACATTTTGAAAGTTTAAAATGAAGAATCAACCATTACCGATGTAAAAAAATATCATAAGTATGGTGTTAATCAAAAAAGCAGCAGGAATTGCTTTCCACCAGTTTTTCTGAATAAAAAAAAGGTATAAAAAAATATCAATGCCCATCATGGAAAAATAAACAAACCAGAAATCAAGTTCTGTCTCATGATACAAAATCGTTATCAGGGGAGCAATGGCAAGGCTGGTAAATAAAGCCAGCTTAAAAGAAATCCGGGTATATTTATAATAAAATGGAAGTTGAAAAAATCCTTTGATAAAAATAAATCCTATCAGGTATGGCAGCAGTGGCATGAGATAATAGTTTAAACTGTTTGTACTTTTTTTCTTTTAAGAAATACTACTACTAACATAATAAAACCCAGTAACGAGCTTAGAATAAAAATCCACCTGTTTGTTCGGCTTTCTGAAGTAGTTTCTCCTTCTGAAAGAATGCCATAACTGTACACAGCCTTTGTTTTTTTGATTTTGTATTGCAATTTTCCTTCTTTTACTCCGGAAATATTCAAATGAAAATCATATTTTTTGGTATAAATATAAAAACTATCAGTTTGTAAACCTGTAACTCTATCGATAAGTACAAATTTTAAATCTCTGTCCGACTCTTCCCATCTTCTTCCGCCTTCCTGAATATAGATTTTAGAGTCATTGGTGATTGTATCTGCTTCGACAATAAAAGGTTTTGAAAAAGTAGAATCATCCTTTTGATTAGAATACCAGAGGACACGAAGCAACATATATGACTTCAGGTTTTCAACGCCTGAAAAACTAATATTACTGGCAGCTTTTTTCCTGCGGATAGAAAATCCTGCATCTGCCTGTGCTTCATGAAAAACTAACAGGAAAAAAAATAAGGCAACTGTCTTCATTTACACCGTTTTAGTAAATATAAATATTTTTTTGCTTAATGTTATCAGTAAAAACAATTATCGCAGGTCGGAAAATTGCATTTTTTTTAAAAAAAGGAAGCTACCGTAACAAGAAAGTATAATCATCTTTATTAATCCTATTCCTTCTTATCTTCGCCATCCTAAAAATTCAATTATTATGTCACAAGTTTGGAAAGATTACCAGGAAAAAAATAAAGACCGTTTTTTGAATGAAATGCTGGATCTGCTCCGCATTCCATCTGTAAGTGCTAAAAGCGAACACAAAGATGATATGCTGAAATGCGCCGAAGCCGTTAAGAAAAGTTTATTGGCTGCCGGTTGCGATAAAGCCGAAGTAATGGATACTGCCGGTCACCCGGTGGTTTTTGGCGAAAAAATTATTGACCCTGCCAAGCCAACAGTTTTGGTGTATGGTCACTATGATGTGCAGCCTGCCGAACCGCTGGAACTCTGGCACAGTGGCCCGTTTGAACCGGTAATAAAAGACGGAAAAATATTTGCCCGTGGTTCTGCCGATGATAAAGGACAATTCTATATGCATGTAAAAGCTTTGGAAATTATGTCTCAAACCAATAGCCTGTCCACAAATATCAAATTCTTAATTGAAGGAGAAGAAGAAGTAGGTTCTCCCAACCTTGGCCCTTTTGTAGCAGCACATAAAGACCTGCTTAAATGCGACGTTATTCTTATCAGTGACAGCTCATTGTTGAGCATGGAAAATCCTTCTTTGGATGTAGGAATGAGGGGCTTAAGTTATATTGAAGTAGAAGTAACCGGTGCCAGCAGGGATTTACATAGTGGCACTTATGGTGGTGCGGTAGCTAATCCCATTACTATACTTTCAAAAATGATTGCAAGTTGTCATGATGAAAACAATCATATCACCATCCCTGGTTTTTATGATGATGTGCTGGCTGCCACACCAGAAGAGAGAGAACTGCTTAACAGGGCCCCTTATGATGAAAAAGAATATATGGATGAATTGGGTGTGAAAGCTCTTTGGGGAGAGAAGGGGTATACTACTTACGAAAGAACCGGTGTACGTCCTACATTGGAAGTAAACGGTATTTGGGGTGGCTATACCGGCGAAGGGGCAAAAACAGTTTTACCTTCAAAAGCATATGCAAAAATTTCAGCCAGGTTGGTTCCCAATCAATCATCACATAAAATCACAGAGATACTTTTGAACTATTTCAAATCTATCGCTCCTCCTTCTGTAGAAGTGAAAGCTGCACTTCATCATGGTGGCGAGCCTTACCTTACTCCTATTGACAGCAAAGGCTACAAAGCGGCATCTATGGCGGTTGAAACTACCTTTAACAAAGTACCAATTCCGGTACGGGGCGGTGGCAGTATTCCGATTTGTTCCATTTTGGAAAAAGAATTGGGAGTGAAAATTGTCTTTATGGGCTTTGGATTAGATAATGATAATCTGCACAGTCCTAACGAAAAGTATAACCTGGAAAATTATTACAAGGGAATAGAAACAATCCCTTATTTCCATAAGTATTTTGCAACCCTCTAAATCTCCAAAAGGGAGACTTTAGACTCCGATAGTTTAAACCTTACTCGATTCGGGTAAGGTTTTTTAATTTTGAATTAATGGCAGAAAAACAAAAACACCGTCTAGATAAATATCTCTGGTCTATCCGTTTATTCAAAACGAGATCAATGGCTGCAACTGCCTGCGATAGCGGTAAAGTGAAATTTGATGGTTTGCAAGCCAAAGCAGCAAGAAACGTCAGCATCGGTGATGAGTTCGAAGTGAAAACAGAAGCAAAACGTTGGCGTATAAAAGTAATCGGGTTAATCGAAAAAAGAGTAGCAGCTTCAGAAGCTATAAAATTTTATTTGGATATAACCCCGGGAGAAGAAATAGAAAGAGTTAAATACCAGGCAGCCAGTTTTCATACAGGAAAAAGGCACAGTAAAATTGGCAGGCCGACTAAAAAAGAAAGAAGAGAACTGGATGATTACCTGGGCGATTAAAAATTTATACAATCATCCCTGTTCTATAATTAGCAATGCAAGTTGCACATCACCTGTTTTTTATCCAACACTGGAAAGTTGTTGATTATAAACAGGCATCATTGAAATACACCACTAAGTTTGAAAAAATGAATGCAAAAATTTTACTTTTTACAGTGTCAATTGTTTTGTTTTCTTTTTCCTGCAAAGAGAAAAAAACAAATGAAGACCGAAGTAAAATCTATATGCCTGTTGCAGAATCAGAGGTTCCGGCATTCACCCTTCCGATAAAAGAATCAGACATACAAATTGAGAAAACAATTAACCCGGCTTTGAGTCAAAAAGGAAAAGCTATTTTTTTGAGTAAATGTAAAACTTGTCATTACCTGAGTACGGAAAAGCTAACCGGCCCGGGTTTTAAAAATATTACAAGGCGAAGAAGTATTTCCTGGATTATGAGCTTTATGGTACACACCGAACAAATGCTGAATTATGATCCCGTTGCAAAAAATCAAAAGGCTATGTTTAATATCAGTATGCCGCCCCTTAATTTAAGTTTTGATGATGCCAGGAATGTCCTTGAATTTATGAGACAAAACGACAATTAATTTACATTTTTTTCCATCTCTTTCCAATGATATAAATCAGCTTTCATGCCAATTTATGTCATTGTTATCCCCTTACCTGCTGAGTCAATTTAGTGTAGCAAACAATTTTTTTTACTCCAAAAAATGGTTTATGGAAAACAAAGCTCTTGAAAAACACAGGCCCGCCATTCCCACTTTATTTGACAGTGGATGGATGGAAAAATTTTTCAATTCCCCGATTGATGAATTTTTTAATATGGGTAAGGTGATGAATATACCTGCAGTAAATGTATCAGAAACGGAGAAAGAATTCAGGCTTTGTGTAGCTGCTCCCGGTATGGAAAAGAAAGATTTTAAAGTTGAAGCTGTAGATGAAATGCTGACAATCAGTGCGGAAAAGGAAAAAGAAGAAAAAGAAGAGAATAGCCGTTTTAACCGCCGTGAGTATAACTATAACAGTTGGAGCCGGACTTTTACCCTTCCTGAAAACTGTGATGCAGCCAAAATCATTGCCGAGTATAAAAACGGGGAACTGAAAATCTTTATTCCCAAAAAGGAAATAGCGGGACCTAAGAAAATTAAAAACATTTCTGTGAATTAATACCGGGGTATTGATAGTCTAATTAATAAGTAGGTGGGTATAACAGGATGTGCCAGGAATGGCAGCCCCCGTCAGAAGCTGAAAGACGGGGGTTTTTTGTTTTTAGTAAAGAAGGTTCTTTAGCTTCTCCAGGTTAATAATACTTATTTTCCCTTCTTTTATTTCTATCAGCTTTTCCGATTTAAAATCACTTAGTGTACGGATTAAAGATTCCGTTGCCGTACCAACATAATGTGCAATATCTTCTCTTGAAATCTCTATAGGCTTATTCTCATCTCCGGTATTGAACTTTCCATGAATATCTACCAATGCTTTGGCAACCCGCTTACGCAATGAACTATATGCCAGGCTTAATAATCTTTCTTCTTTTTCCTTAACATTCTGGGTAATAATATGAATAAACTTAGCTATCACCGTTATATCACCCTCAATCATCTGTTGAAAATCTTCCCTGGGAATCTGAATCACTTCACTTTCTTCCAGTGCCACTGCTGAATCATCGTAATTTTTTTCCTCTATTAAAGCCGGGTAACCAATAAAATCACCATCACTGTACAAATCTGTTATATATTCCTTACCATCTTCATGTGTTTTAAAGCCTTTCACTTTCCCTTTCACTATATAATATAAAAACCTGGGCCTTTTGCCTTCTGAATAAATAACCTGTTTTTTGGAATATAATTCTGAACTGTAATTCTCAAGGTTAAGTTTTATCATGCCGCTTTCCCTTAAATCATTCGCTAATTCACTTAATCCCTTGCCTGTGGCAGAATATTTTTTTTGCAACACTTCATATTTCTTCAGCCGGGATTCAATGGCATTCATCAACTCAATTTCTTCAAATGGCTTGGTTACATAATCGTCTGCACCCATTTCCATTCCTTTTCGAAAATCATTTCTTTCGGCTTTGGCAGTTAAAAAAATCAGTGGGATGTTTTCAGTTTCAGGATTTTTTCTGAGCAAATGCAATACGCCATACCCATCTAATTCAGGCATCATAATATCACAAACAATTAAGTCAGGCTTATGAGCCAGCGCAGCTTCAACTCCCCTTTTGCCATTTTCTGCAGTTAAAGTTTTATACCCGCCCAGAGAAAGTATTTCGGCTGTATTTTCTCTTATATCTTCATTATCATCAATAATAAGTATTGTTCTTTGTGCCATGCTGGAATTATTTTTGGTTCAATATAGGTGCAAAATAGTCAAAACCAGTGGTTTGATGAAAATCAGGTTTAAACTTGAATTTGCTCATCTCTGCCGGCAGGGTCTACGGTTATTTTAGCAACCTTACTTTTGTAGGTATTATGGCACTATCTGTAGTTTCAAAAAAAGAACTGCACTGCTATCATTGTGGTGAAACCTGCCTGAATGAAAAAATTCATGAGGCAGAAATGATTTTTTGCTGTGAGGGTTGTAAAATGGTATACCAGATACTGAACAAGAGTGACTTATGTAACTATTACCAACTGAATGAAAACCCCGGAATAAGTCAGCGTATCAATGTAAGAAAGGACAAATTTGCTTTTCTGGAAAATGAAAAAATACAACAGCAACTCATCAGTTTTAAAGACGACAACCAGCTACATATTACCTTTTACCTGCCCCAGATGCATTGCAGCTCCTGTCTTTATTTATTGGAAAATCTTTACCGACTGAATCCGGGGGTAGTCTCCAGTAAGGTGAACTTTACCCGAAAAGAGGTGGATATTGTTTTACTCACCAAAAAAACAAGCCTGAGGAAAGTGGCTGAAACGTTAACCAGTATTGGTTATGAGCCTTATATCAGCCTTAATGACTTGAAAGAAAAAAGACCTGCCATCAATAAAACCATGGTTTTGCAACTTGGGGTTGCCGGTTTCTGTTTTGGCAATATAATGTTGATGAGTTTTCCGGAATATTTTGGGATTGATGCCAGTGAAACTGGATTAAGAAGTGTTTTCCGATGGATGAACTTTGGCCTTTCCATTCCGGTTTTACTCTTCTCTGCTTTGCCATTTTATGAATCTTCCTGGAAAAGTTTAAAACATAAATTTTTAAACATTGATACACCAATTGCCCTTGCTATCATTGTAACATTTATCCGCAGCGCCTATGAAGTATTAAGCGGAACAGGCGGGGGTTATTTTGATTCCATGACAGGAATAGTATTTTTTATGCTTGCAGGAAGGATTCTGCAGGATAAAACTTACCGCCAGCTATCTTTCGAAAGAGATTATACTTCTTATTTTCCGATAGCAGTAAGTGTATTGAAAGATAATAATGAAGTGCCCACTACTTTACCCGACTTGAAACCAGGCGATACTTTACTCATTCATCATGAAGAATTGATACCGGCAGATGGTATTCTTACCAAAGGGAAAGCTTTTATTGATTACAGTTTTGTAACCGGAGAATCCCTGCCAATACTAAAAGAAATGGGAGAACTGGTTTATGCCGGCGGCAAACAAACAGAAGGAAATATTGAAATACTGGTAGTAAAAGAAGTTGCCCAAAGCTACCTGACCAAACTCTGGAACAGGGACGAATTTAAAGAACAGGAACAACCTAATAGTGTGTCCTTCGTTCATTTACTAAGCCGGTATTTTACTTATATCGTTTTTACCATAGCTACTATTACCGCTATTTACTGGAAAATAAATGATCCGCAAAAAATATGGCCAGCAGTAACTGCCATACTGATTATTGCCTGCCCCTGTGCCCTACTTTTATCTAATACTTTTACAAATGGCAATATCCTGCGCATTCTTGGTCGCAACCACTTTTACCTGCGGAGTGCCCAAACAATAGAAGAACTTTCTCAAATAACCCATGTGGTTTTTGATAAAACGGGAACGTTGACTACCACACAACAACAGCTTATTGAATATGATGGCCGGCTATTATCTTCATCCCAACTTCAATTGGTGGCTTCCCTGGCAAACAGTTCATCACATCCCTTGAGTAGGGCATTGGTAAAACAGTTGGGGTTAAAACAGGATTTTTTAATAACGGGATTCAAAGAAACACCTGGTCAGGGAATTGAAGGTTATGTGGAAGGTAATTTTATCAAACTAGGAACCCATCAGTTTGTAACCGGTGAGGAAGGCATACATCCGGGTACTATTGTTTTTGTAAGCATAAATCTTCAGCTATTTGGAGCTTTTCATTTCAACAATCAATACCGGGAAACAATCCCTGCTCTAATCAGTGAATTCAAAATGAATTATCACTTGTCAGTCTTATCTGGTGATAATAGTGCCGAAAAAGAAAATCTGCAAAAACTGTTAGGAAAGAACACCACTATTCTTTTTAATCAGATGCCGGAAGATAAACTGAATTATATAAAATTCTTGCAACAAAAAGGGGAAAGGGTGATGATGATTGGTGATGGATTGAATGATGCCGGAGCCTTAAAACAAAGTAATGCAGGGGTTGCCGTGGCCGAGCAAACCAACAATTTCACTCCGTCAAGTGATGCAATCATCGAGGCAAAACAATTATCCAGGTTAAGTAAATTCATAGCGTTATGTAAAGCCAACAGAAACATCGTAATAGCCAGTTTTGTCTTGTCTATAGTATATAACATTATCGGTCTTTATTTTGCCGTTCAGGGTACTTTATCCCCCTTAATTGCAGCTATATTAATGCCCAGCAGCAGCCTTAGCATCCTATTAATCACATTTGGCAGTAGCTCAGTTCTGGCAAAGAAAATGAAACTTTAAAAAACTGATTTAAATCATTTTTTACAATAATATGACAAAAATCAGTTCTCAAAATGACATTTGTTATATGAAAGTATCCTTATGAAAAATATTTTTATAAATAATTATAATAGTAAACCATTATGAGTGTCATCATTATTTTGTTGATAGCCAGTATTTCTATTGCCGGCTTATTCCTATTTTCCTTCCTTTGGGGGGTAAAATCGGGTCAATTTGAAGACGACTACTCACCCTCTTCCCGAATTTTATTTGATGACAAACCCTCTTCAACAACCAAAAAAGAATAAAAACCACAAAAAAAACAACACCGCTTATGCAAGTAGAAAAATTCCAGTATGACAATAAGATTGTCAAGGCCTTTGGTATATCTACAATAGTTTTTGGCATTGTAGGTATGCTGGCTGGTTTATGGGCTGCCATACAGATTTACTATCCGGCAATCAGCCTAAACTTAGCTCCTACCACTTTTGGCCGTTTACGTCCCCTGCACACCAATGCAATCATATTTGCTTTTGTGGGCAACTCAATATTTACCGGTATCTATTACTCCCTTCAGCGGCTTTGTAAGGCCAGAATGTTCAGCGACAAATTGAGCTGGCTGCACTTCTGGGGCTGGCAGGCAATTATTGCCGCAGCAGCCATTACTCTTTTAATGGGATTTACTACTGGTAAAGAATATGCTGAATTGGAATGGCCAATTGATATTGCTATCACCTTGATTTGGGTAGTATTTGGTATCAATATGTTTGGCACCATCATTAAAAGAAGGGAAAAACATTTGTATGTTGCAATCTGGTTCTATATCGCAACCTGGGTTACTGTAGCAATGCTGCATATTGTAAACTCTATTGAAATCCCTGTTTCTGCTTTTAAAAGCTATAGTTGGTATGCCGGTGTTCAGGATGCCCTAGTGCAATGGTGGTATGGACATAATGCTGTTGCATTCTTCCTTACAACACCAGTATTGGGATTGATGTATTATTTCTTACCCAAAGCTGCTAATCGTCCGGTTTATTCATACCGGCTTTCAATAATACACTTTTGGGCATTGATATTTCTTTATATATGGGCAGGCCCTCACCACTTGCTTTATACTGCACTTCCTGATTGGGCACAATCACTGGGTGTTGTTTTCTCCGTTATGTTAATTGCACCAAGCTGGGGTGGCATGTTAAATGGGCTCTTTACCCTTCGTGGGGCATGGGATAAAGTAAGAGAAGATCCTGTTTTAAAATTCATGGTAGTTGCAATTACCTGCTATGGCATGAGTACTTTCGAAGGTCCGATGCTTAGTTTAAAAAGCATCAATGCTATTTCTCACTTTACAGACTGGACAATAGCCCACGTACATATCGGCGGATTGGGATGGAATGGATTCCTTGCCTTTGCCATCCTCTACTACATGATTCCGAAAATGTGGGGCACCACACTTTATTCAAAAAAATTAGCAACCAACCACTTCTGGCTGGGCACCATTGGTATTATCTTATGGACAGTTCCAATGTATTGGGCCGGTTTTGAGCAAGCTTCCATGTGGAAACAATTTACCGCAGAAGGACAGTTGAAGTTTGATTTTATGCAGACTGTAACCAATATTATTCCAATGTACATTACCAGGAGTATTGGAGGTCTATTATATCTTACCGGTGCTTTAATACTGGTTTATAATATTTATAAAACAATTAAACAAGGAAAATTCATTCCAAATGAAGATGCTGAAGCAGCCCCATTAGTAAAAGAAACAAGCCATAAAAAAGAATACTGGCACCGGGTAATTGAAAGAAAACCTGTAATGATGCTGGTATTAAGCCTGGTTCTTGTGGCTATCGGCGGTTTAGTTGAAATGATTCCAACATTCCTGGTAAAATCCAATATCCCAACCATCGCCAGTGTAAAACCTTATACCCCACTTGAACTTCAGGGTAGGGACATTTACATCAAAGAAGGTTGTTATACCTGTCACTCGCAAATGGTAAGGCCATTCCGGGATGAGGTAAAAAGGTATGGCGAGTATTCAAAAGCTGGCGAGTTTGTTTATGATCATCCATTCCAGTGGGGAAGCAAACGTACCGGACCCGACCTGGCGAGGGTAGGTGGAAAATATCCTGATAGCTGGCATTATAATCACATGTATGAGCCAACTTCTATGACTGATAAATCTATTATGCCAAGATATCCCTGGATGCTTGATAAAAAGATAGACATTTCTTCTACTCCTGCTAAAATCAGGGCAATGAAAAAATTGGGTGTTCCTTACCCCGATGGCTACGATAAGATTGCCATTGCTGATCTGATGAAACAGGCTGAAGGCATAGCGGCAAATCTGAAGAAAGATAAAATTGACACCCCTCCGGATGTCGAAATAATCGCTTTGATTGCCTATCTGCAGCGTATCGGTCGGGATATTAAATCAGAACCAAAACCAGTTGCAGAATTAAACAAATAACAACAAGAATGAAATTCATACATTATATAGAAAAAGTAAGCGGAGTTGACATATTCGGACTTTTTTCACTTATCATGTTCGTAGTATTTTTTACCGTTATGCTTATTTGGGTATTTAAAACAAAAAATAAGGAATACAAAGAGATCAGCCGAATTCCATTAGATAACGAAGAATTAAAAACTAATTAATATGCTTTTGTATATGCGAAAAAAATCAAAATATATTATTGGATTACTTTCAGCCATACTGATGATGGCAATCCAACCTGTTTGGGCTGCAGGTCCGCCTGAACCATCACCATTCAATAATCCATTAGCAATAACCCTGATTGTATTAATGGTTCTCCTGCTTATCATTATTGGCTTCCTCGCTAATATTTTAGTTGGTACTGCAGACCTAAAGCACAAGAAAAGGAAATATGCCAAACAGGTGCTGGGTTCATTAATCCTGATGGCTATCAGTTCTTCTGCATTTGCACAGGATGCTGCTGCAAAAGCCACATCAACTGCAAAAACAATTGGTGGGATGCCTGCTTCTACTTTTTATGTATTGGCAACAGTAATCTTCCTGGAGTTATTCATTATTATTGCCATGCTTATCAATATCAAATTTCTTTTAAAGACTGAGAAAGAAAAAGTAATGGCAGAATCAGGTTTAGAAGCTGAAGAAGCAAAAAAATCTCAATTATCCTGGTGGGATAAATTCAATTCACTCCGTCCGATTACACAGGAATCCGAATTGGATCTTGGACATGATTATGATGGAATCCGTGAGTTGAACAACCGGCTTCCACCATGGTGGCTTTATGGTTTTTACTTAACCATTTTATTTGCAGCAATATATTTATGGCGTTTTCATGTTTCTCATAATGGGCCTTCAAGTAAACAAGAATATGACCGCTCTGTGGCCAGTGCAGAACTCAGAATTAAAGAGTACCTTAAAACAAAAGGTGATGCTGTAGATGAGAATACTGTAAAATTAATTACCGCTAAAGATGAACTGGCAGAAGGTAAAGTTATATTCGAAAAATCCTGCGCTACCTGCCACCTGGTATCTGGTGCTGGTTTAGTTGGGCCTAATCTTACTGATGATTTCTGGATACATGGTAATGACATAAAAAGTCTATTTAAAACAATCAGGTATGGAATTAATGCCATGCCACCCTGGCAAAATGCTTATTCAAATAAACAAATAGCCCAGGTTGCCAGTTACATAAAAACATTGCATGGAACCAACCCTGCAAATCCTAAAAAACCGGAACCGAATGCCATTGAAATGAAAGAAGAAGCCATTGGTGCTGCATCAACCGATTCTTTACAAGCAAAACCACTCGTAGATTCTTTAAAAAAATAATGAACTGATTTTTTAAACCCGAAATGATGAATATTGATGAATCAACGAAAGATATCAGCGCTGAGAACAGTGAAAAGGATTCCTTTCGTGACCGGATTGCTACTGTAGATGAAAAAGGAAAAAGAAATTGGGTTTTTGCTCACAAACCGAAAGGCAGGTTTTATAATATCCGAACTATTGTAAGCCTGTTTTTCTTTGCCCTGTTTTTTACACTGCCGTTTATTAAAATGAATGGCAGACCGCTTTTCCTGTTTAACATACCGGATGCAAAATTCATCATTTTTGGAAAAGTTTTCTGGCCCCAGGACTTTTTCATTTTCGGGATAACGATGGTGACATTTATCGTCTTTATCGTTCTTTTTACCGCAGCCTTTGGACGATTGTTTTGCGGATGGGTATGTCCGCAGACCAATTTCATGGAAATGCTTTTTAGAAGAATTGAATTTTTTATTGAAGGCGATGGGCCAAAACAAAAATTATTGAATAGCTCACCATGGACAGGAGAAAAAGTAAGGAAAAAGCTAACCAAACACATTGTTTTTTATATTGTAGCTTTTATTATTGCCAATTTTTTTCTGGCTTATATAATTGGCATAGATGATTTGAAAAAGATAATTTCCGAACCGGTTAGTGAGCACATTGTAGGATTATTGTCACTCCTTCTCTTTTCGGGAATTTTTTACGCAGTTTACGCTTTTTTCAGAGAACAGGCCTGTACCGTTGTTTGTCCCTACGGCAGATTACAAAGTGTATTGCTCGACAGGAACTCCATGATTGTAGCTTATGATTATAAGAGAGGTGAACCCAGGGGAAAATATAAAAAAGAAAAAGTTGCTGAAAAGGAATTTGGGGACTGTATAGACTGCTTTCAGTGTGTGAAGGTCTGTCCGACAGGTATTGATATCCGGAATGGTACACAAATGGAATGTGTTGGTTGTACTGCCTGCATAGATGCATGTGAAAAAATGATGGAAGCCGTAAACAGGCCCAGAGGCCTTGTCAGGTATGCCTCAGAAAATGGAATAGAAGATGGGAAAAAATTAAGCTATACAGGCAGGATGAAGTTTTATACTTTACTACTTATACTCCTGACTGGATTACTAGTAACCTTACTGGTAACAAGAAAAGAAGTGGATGGTACAATTTCCAGGGCCAGGGGCCAATTATACCAGGAACAGGGCACAGATAGCCTTTCCAATCTTTACTCCATAAAAGTGGTTAATAAAACAATAAATGACATTCCACTTGTATTGAAACTTGAAAATTCCCCCGGCAGGATACTGGAAGCAGAAGGTGAATCTATACTGGTAAAAAAAGAAGACCAGGGAAAAGGTTCTTTCTTTATAATTTTACCTAAATCATTTGTACATGACCGAAAAACAAAATTAAAAATTGGTCTTTATGATGGTGATAAAAAAATAACTTCGATAAGTACAAATTTTATTGGCCCATTTAGCCGGAAATAAAAACAACTGAATGAACTGGGGAAACAAATTATTGACAACTTTTATTGTTTTTGGTGCTGGTATGTCTTACCTCGCCTATCGGTCACTAAACACCAATTTTGAATTGGTAGAAAAAGACTATTACAGCCAGGAACTGAAATACCAACAGGTAATAGATGGCGGTTCCAGAGCCAATGCTTTATCCTCGCCGGTAAAAATTGAACAAAAAGAAAATGGTATTATCCTTCAGTTGCCGGCAGAAATGACAAATAAACAAATTACCGGCAACATATGGTTTTATTGTGCATATGACCAGCTCAAGGATAAAAAATTTGAGCTGAAACTTAACAACGAGGGTATTCAGCTTTTCAATATAGAATCAGTATCACCCGGTAACTATACAGTTAAAATCTCCTGGGTTGAAGGGAATAAAAACTATTACTCTGAAGAAAAACTTACCGTTCTTTAATGATCTGGACCGCACTCATATCAGGCTTTACCCTTGGTGCAGCCGGAAGTCTGCATTGTATTGGTATGTGCGGTCCCCTCAGTCTTGCCTTACCAACCCAGCATTTATCAGCACAGCATAAATTTATTTCGCTGCTCCTTTATCAGATTGGCAGAATTATCACTTATTCTGTTTTTGGGTTAATTTTTGGCATTGCCGGAAGAAGAATTTATATCAACGGGTATCAGCAATGGTTTTCGATAGGTATGGGTGCTCTGATCCTGTTACTTGCTTTCCTGTATTTCATCCAACAAAAAACAGTTCATTTTAAATTGCTTAATAGGTTTTATATATCAGTACAAAATTTAATTGTACGACTACTAAAATCAACAAAAAATTCATTCGGTTTTCTTTTAATGGGCATGGCAAATGGATTACTTCCCTGCGGAATGGTTTATATTGCCATTGCCGCTACACTATCGTTTACTTCTATTAGCGAGAGTGTTGGATTTATGGCAATGTTTGGTGCAGGTACACTACCTGCAATGATGCTGGTTACTTATGCCGGACAATTTTTAAAAATTGAAGTCAGGCAGCTTTTTAGAAAAGCAGTTCCCTATTTTGTTATGACAATGGGCTTGTTACTGATTTTAAGAGGTTTAAACCTGGGCATACCATATATCAGCCCTGAATTACCACAATCCCCCGGGCAAGCAGTAGAATGTCATCCTTAGGCTTTTTCAGATATAAGCATAGGTAACCAGATAATAAATTCACTTCCTTCATCCAGGCGGCTGTTCATAGAAATATCTCCCCCTAATAGATTAACATACCGCTTTGCAATAGGCAAACCCAATCCGGTGCCTTGAATATTATTGACATTTTTAGCTCTAAAAAAAGTACTGAATAAATGCGGTTGATCTTCAATTGGGATACCAAGACCTTTATCTTTTACGCTTATGGTTAGCTTATTGTCCTTGATTGTTGTACACAAGAACACTGGTTTATTTTCACCGGAAAACTTAATGGCATTTGAAAGCAGATTAAGCAGAATGTTTTTTACCATCCGCTTGTCAGTCATAAAAACATCACCGCCCTCACAAGTCAGAATTATATCTTGCCCTTCTTTGAGATGTGCTCTCATTTCATCAATAACATCTTCAATAAATTCTTTTATGCTAAATGAAGTAATGGAAATAGTAACTTTTCCCTCCTCTAATTTTCCCAACGATAGAAAATCTTCCAGCAATTCATTCATATGACTTACAGAATCTTTAATTCTTCGGATATGTCTTTCTCTTTTTTCAAAATCCTCACCCAAAGGATATTTTGAAACCAATGTAGCTGATGAAAGAATGGTGCTCAGTGGTGTACGAAATTCATGAGAAGCCATAGAGACAAACCGGCTTTTAATTTCATTTAGTTGCCTTTCCTTATCCAATGCTTCATTTAATCCCTGTTGCGATTCTTCTAATCGTTGTAGTGCTTCTTTTAAAATCAGTGTCCTTTCTTCTACTTTTCCCTCCAGGTCAGCATTCAATTTTCTTATATCATCACTTATTTTCACCAGTTCCTGTTTTTGCCCGAGTAAGTTTCTTTCAATTTCTTTACGTTCGGTAATATCAACAATAAAACCGATAACAAACCCTTCGTCTTTTTGTGTGTAATGACTAAGACTTACTTCTACCGGAAATTCACTATTATCTTTTCGCCGGGCAAATAAATCCCGGCCGGATCCCATAGTACGATTGGAAGGATTGGAATAATATCCTTCCCTTAATGAACGATGCCTGCCATGAAATCTTCCCGGTATCAATTTTTCAACCAAACTTCCGATCAGTTCATCTGCATTGTAACCAAACATCTTTTCTGCTGCTGGATTTACTAAAATAATTATCCCATTCTGGTCTGATAAAAGAATTCCTTCTGTTGCATTCTCAAATAGTGAAGCCATGTGGGTTTTCTCCTGAGCAAAACTTTGCTGCTGCCTTTTGAGATAGAATACAATAACAACGGCAAAAACGGTAATAAACAAGGAATAGACTTGCGAAAAAAGTGCTTTTATCAGGTTTGTTTCATTATCCCTGAAAAAAATCAACAACATTGTGAGAAATATCATACTTATTACACCAGCAAATAAAGTTGATCTCCATCCCGGTGTAAATGCAGTGAGAATAACAATTATCAGCATACCACTAACTGCCAGTTCATAATTTTTATAAACCAAAGACAGGGTTAGTGTTATTATAAAAACAATAGCAGCCCAAAAAGAAATAATACTATTTTTTAGTTGAAACATATTTTCCTTGAATTCCTTAACAAAATAAGAATAAAATGATTGTTGCCCCTGTCCTTTTTTTTATCGCTGCAAAAGTTCTTTTTCCATGGCGAGAGCTCTAGGAAACAGCACTTCGTTTTCCAGGTATAAATGTTGCAGCAGATCATTGTCAAGTTCTTTCAAAAGTGAGAAGGAAAGCCGGTGACTGGTGCAGGATGATTCCGGAGGAGTATAATTATTTGTAAGTACCCTGAAACGGGTTAAAGCCTTATCAAGAATTTCATGTTCCTGGTGCATTAAATCTTTTACAGGTTTTCTTAGCGTCCTGACTAAAAGTCCGGCATATGCTTCCTTTCCGTCATAGGCATGAGCAATCTGGCGGATATAAGGGAAAATAATATCCTCCTCTTGTTGTAAATGTGGCATCAGGACTTTAGAAAGTGTTTCAAACTGAGCTTCAACCTCCGTTAAATAAGGATATTTCTTCCGATGCTCTTCAACAAATTGCCGCAATTGTTCCTTTATTGAAGGCAATGATTGTTTCAGGTATTCATGGTGAACATGGATGATATAATCTGTGAGAAAATCAATTTTCCATTCATGAAACGGTAAGAAACCAGGGATATTTATTACCCTGCCGGCTTGCAGAAGTTCCTGTTGCAACTGACCAAAAGGCAACCCCTTTGTATCACAAACCAGTTTTAATGGCCACTTACCCCCGCAGCAATATTCAATTTCATACTTACGAAAGACTGCAGCTGTACGGTAATTTTGTTTTACAATATCAGCTGCACAGGAATTTTCATTTATTTCAGGAATAGAAGGTTCAATCATTTTTTATGCTTTCCGGGGCAAAATAACAAGATGCCCATAGTAAAAACCTGATTTTAATCACCTCGAACCAATTTAATAGAGTAGTTCACGACCTGAAAAATACTTAATCTGATTAAATGACCTCTATCAGTCAGTTATATGATATGTATCAACAGCAATAGTCGGTTTGTACATTATTTTTGGGAAATAGTGCCAAAAGACACTAATATATAGCTCGTTTTCGATGAGCTATCGTTGGTTTTTGTTTCAATACGACCCCCGGTTCTCCGGGGGTTTCTTTTTATAACTTGTTAAACAGAGTGAGTTATTGTGTTGCTATACTTTTAATAAATTCAGGCTTATTATCCTTTAAAAGGTCGCCAATTGTTGTCTGGCTGTAAACATCAAATATGCCTTTCCTGTACTTATCAAACTTATTATGTAAAGGGCAGGGATTATTGCTATTACACTTTCGAAGACTTAGTAAACACATATTGAAATGATCGCTGCCTTCAGTAAGATAAACAATGTTTATCAACGGAGTCTCTAATGTGGTTTTTGTAATAAAAAAGCCACCCTGCTTACCCCTGGTAGAACCTATAATTCCGGCTTTTGCCACCTGTTTCAGTATTTTACTTAAAAAGTGCCGTGGTACAGATAGATTTTCGGCAATTTCATCCGCTTGAACTTTCCTGTTCTCATCATCCATTAATGATATATACAATATGCCACGTAAAGCGTAACCAAATGATTTAGAAAGATTCATTTTAAGACAGGTTTAAAATTTGAAATTAACATTAAAAAAAATTAAACGCCTGACTAATATCATCAAAAAAAATACTAAAATCAGGCTTATTTATCCAATTAAAAAAATACATTTGTTTAAATTTAAGACATTAATGTCTTTTATTAAATATATTAACCATCAAAAAAAACAAAATGAAACTTTCTAAAATTATTATTTCAGGAATGTTGATTACCGGAATTAGCTGGCTTGCCTCCTGCGGAAGCGAAGGAGTAAAAAAAGATGAAAAACCTGTAGATATTCAGGAGTTGAGTAAAAACCAACCGGAAACACATGGTACAGAAGTAAAAGAAGGAGAGATTGCTTTTACAAATCCTTTAAACGCAGAATGGGTAACTTCCGGAAAAGGCATTTATGAACTTAAATGCCAATCCTGCCACAGATTAACAGAAGAAAAACTGGTTGGCCCTGGATGGAAAGGTGTATCAAAAAGAAGAAATCCTACCTGGATAACTAATATGATCACCAATGTAGATATGATGCTGGAAACTGATGCTGAAGCACAAAAACTATTGGAGCTTTGCCTGGTACGTATGCCAAACCAAAATATTACAAAAGAGGATTCCCGAAAATTGATTGAGTTTATGCGGAGCAATGATGGCGAAAAATAATTCATGCCAATTCAACTTGTTTTTTAACTGCTAAATTTTAGATATGAAACACAATTTTCAAAAAATGTTATTTGCCATCATTTTACTGATGGCCAGCTTTACTTTACTACAAAGCTGTAAACCTAAAGGAGCCGGCTCTGCTGCAGGTGGAGATGCCGCCAAAGCATATGTGGCGCCCGGCAAATATGATGAGTTCTACAATATCGTATCAGGAGGTTTTAGTGGACAAATGTCTGTTTATGGTTTACCATCCGGTCGTTTGTTCCGTGTAATTCCTGTTTTTTCTGTTGACCCTGAAAAAGGTTGGGGCTACAGTGAGGAATCAAAACCGATGCTGAACACTTCTCATGGTTTTGTGCCTTGGGATGATCTTCACCACATTGCCTTGTCAGTTACAGGCAGTGAGCATGATGGCCGCTGGGCATTTGGAAATGCCAACAATACTCCACGTATTGCCCGGATTGATATGAAAACTTTCCGTACAGCCGAGATTATTGAAATACCGAATAGTGCAGGTAATCACTCCTCTCCTTTTATAACAGAAAACTCTGAATATGTGGTGGCTGGCACCAGGTTTAGTATTCCTCTTGGTGATAAATTGGATGTTCCGATCAATACTTTTAAAGAGAATTTTAAAGGAACTGTAAGCTTTATTGGCATTGATAAAACAAGTGGAGAAATGAATGTTGCATTCCAGATTTTAACCCCGGGTATCAACTTTGACCTGGCCCGTGCAGGCAAAGGAAAATCTGCAGGTTGGTTCTTCTTTAGTTGCTATAATTCTGAAAAAGCAAATACCCTTCTGGAAGTAAATGCCTCACAGAAAGACAAAGATTTTATTATGTGTGTGAATTGGAAAAAAGCAGAAGAATATGCTAAAGCAGGTAAGGGAGTTAAAAAAGCAGTAAGATATGCACATAATAAATGGGATGAGAGCACCCATTCAGCAACTTCTACCATAAAAAATGAAGTACTGGTTCTGGATCCTAAAGATTGTCCGGATATGGTTTACTTTATGCCATGTCCAAAATCACCTCACGGATGTGATACCGACCCAACCGGAGAATATATTGTAGGAAGTGGTAAACTGGCTGCTGTTATTCCAGTATTCTCATTCACTAAAATTCAGGCCGCCATTGCAGCAAAAAATTACGATGGTACTTATGATGGCATACCGGTTTTAAAATATGAAGCTGTATTACATGGTGAAGTTACAAAACCAGGCCTTGGACCTTTGCATACAGAATTTGATGATAAAGGAAATGCATATACATCTTTCTTTGTTTCTTCTGAAATTGTAAAATGGAATGTAAAGGATTTAAAAGTTCTTGACCGTGTTCCAACTTATTATTCAATCGGTCACTTATGTGTTCCTGGTGGTCCAACCAAAAAACCTTGGGGAAAATATGTAATTGCCTATAATAAAATTACCAAAGACCGTTATCTGCCAACAGGCCCAGAATTAACTCAAAGTGCCCAGTTATATGATATAAGTGGCGAGAAGATGAAATTAATTCTTGACTTTCCAACGATCGGTGAACCACACTATGCTGAAGCAATTCCCGCTTCTATGATAATGAAGAATAGTCAGAAAATTTTTAAATTGGAAGATAATAAACATCCTTACGCTGCTCTTGGTGATAATAATGCAAAAGTTATACGGAAAGGAAATGAAATACATGTTTATATGACATCCATCCGTTCGCACTTCACACCTGATAATATTGAAGGTGTTAAGCTTGGCGAAACAGTTTACTTCCATGTAACTAACCTGGAACAAGACTGGGATGTTCCCCACGGTTTTGCTGTAAAAGGGATTAGTAATGCAGAACTTCTCATCATGCCGGGTGAAACCCAAACGTTGAAATGGACCCCGGAAAAAACAGGAGTTTATCCTTTTTATTGCACCGACTTCTGTTCGGCATTACACCAGGAGATGCAGTGTTATATCAGAGTAAGTCCTGCAGGAGCTAATGTTCCGCTAACATTCAGTACAGGTACAAACTTGCCGGCAGTAACAGAAAAGAAAGACACGGCAAAAGCAAAATAAAAAATAACAATGAGCAACGCTTTCCGGCGTTGCTCATTAATTATAGTTCATAATAAAAAATCGGTTATGAAAAAAATATTAACGATCATAATAATTGCACTTTCACTTTTTGCAAGTAGTTGCAATAATGACAAAAAATCAATAGAAACATCCACAGATACTCCCGCCGCAACTGGTGGACAAGAAGCAGTAGTTGATAATGAATCACAACCAGATGTTGTTAAAGTAGCTGTGGGTTCAAAAGACCACACAACGTTGGTAGCTGCATTAAAACAAGCAGAACTTGTTACCTCTTTAGCAAATGCCGGACCTTTCACTGTTTTTGCACCGGTAAATGCTGCTTTTGATAAACTGCCTGCTGGTACCGTTGATGGTTTAATGAAAGACGACAAGAAGGCCGATTTGCAAAACATACTACAGTACCATGTTACAACATCTGCTTTAGATATTAAATACCTAACTGATGGGATGAGCTTGGGAATGGTAAATGGTGACAAAGTTACCGTTAGTCTAAAAGATGGAAAAGTTGTGCTGAATGGAACTGCAACAATTGTTGGATCTGTCCGTGCATCAAATGGCTGGGTTCATGTTATTGATGGTGTATTAT
>JBARSW010000479.1:0-1898 GCA_049644925.1 Chitinophagaceae bacterium
TTTGTCTTTGTATGATAGCACCTATCCAGTACCTTTGCCTGCCCTTCGAAACATAAGCGAAGGACTGCTAAAAATCACACAACTATAACATGAGTACAACACATTTATCTGAACAGGAACTATTGCGCCGGGAAAAACTGGCAGAGCTGATCATGATGGGTATTGAGCCCTATCCTGCCCCACTTTTTCCGGTTAATAATAATTCTGCTTTTATTAAAGAAAATTACAGGGAAGAAACGAAAGAACAATTTCAGGATATATGCATTGCCGGCCGCCTTATGAGTGTCAGGGATATGGGCAAAGCCAATTTTGCAGTGATACAGGATGCACACGGTCGTATCCAGTTGTACCTGAAAAGAGATGATATATGCCCCGGTGAGGATAAAACACTGTATGATATTGTATGGAAAAAATTACTCGACATTGGCGATTTCATCGGCATAAAAGGTTATGTCTTTATTACTAAAACGGGTGAAACATCAATCCATGTAAGAGAACTGACATTACTTAGTAAATCACTTCGTCCATTGCCGATTGTAAAAGAGGCGGAAGGACAGACATTTGATGCCGTAACAGATCCTGAATTTAAATATCGCCAGCGATATGTGGACCTTATCATCAATCCGGCAGTTAAGGAAACATTTATTAAAAGAACAAAGCTTATTAATTCAATCCGGGAGTATTTAAATAACCAGGGTGCATTGGAAGTTGACACACCGGTATTACAAAGCATACCCGGTGGTGCTGCAGCCAGGCCATTTATTACCCATCACAATGCACTGGATATTCCGCTCTATCTGCGTATCGCCAATGAATTGTATTTAAAAAGATTGATCGTTGGCGGATTTGACTGGGTATATGAATTCAGCCGCAACTTCCGCAATGAAGGAATGGACCGTACCCACAATCCCGAGTTTACCATCCTTGAATTTTATACTGCCTATAAAGATTATTTCTGGATGATGGAAACCACAGAGCAACTGTTGGAAAAAGCAGCATTGGATGTATGTGGTAAAACAGAAGTGCCTGTTGGTGATAAAACAATTTCTTTTAAAGCTCCTTTCAAACGTATCAGTATTTACGATGCCATACAGGAACATTCCGGTTTTGATGTAAGCCGTATGAATGAAGACCAGCTCCGTTCGGTTTGCAAGCAACTGCACATACAAGTTGATAATACCATGGGTAAAGGAAAACTGATTGATGAACTCTTTGGGGGAAAGTGTGAGCATCATTATGTGCAGCCCACATTTATTATTGACTACCCGGTGGAAATGAGTCCGCTTACAAAAAAACACCGGGATATACATGGATTGGTTGAAAGATTTGAACTGATAATAAACGGAAAAGAGATTGCCAATGCCTACAGTGAATTGAATGACCCGATAGATCAGCGGGAACGTTTTGAAGAGCAGATTAAACTTTCTGAACGGGGTGATGAAGAAGCTATGTTTATAGATTATGATTTCCTGAGAGCCCTGGAATACGGAATGCCTCCCACTTCCGGCATTGGCTTTGGTATTGACAGGCTTTGTATGTTGCTAACAAATAACCCTTCCATACAGGATGTGCTGCTGTTTCCACAGATGAGGCCGGAGAACAGGCAAGAAGCTGCAATTGAAACCACTGAATAATAACTGGCACAAATAGGCTAAAAAAGAATTTCCGGTTTTGGAAATGCTTTTTTTATCCCCCTACTGATTACTTGATCATGAGACAATGTTGCAACATTTATAAATGAATAGTAAAAGTCCTATACCCGCAATAAAAAATACATATTCTAACAAACTTGGAATTGCATTAGTTCCAAACTAACTTTACATCAGTTCATTTAAATCTGATGTAATGAAAACTGTAATAGTTATGCTATTGGTGCTATTTACTTTTTCAAATGTAAA
>JBARSW010000480.1:0-1811 GCA_049644925.1 Chitinophagaceae bacterium
AGCGGAGTATTTGCAGATATTATAAGGGCTTCAAAAATCTGAGATGAAAAAAATTATAGTTAAAAGTCCGGGTACTGTTGCGAATCTTGTTTGTGGTTTTGATATTCTGGGACTTGCACTGGGCGAGCCGTATGATATTATGGAAGTTACTCTTCTGGATGAACCGAAGGTAATTATTCATAACAGGGATAATTTTAATTTACCCACAGAAGCAGAAAAAAATGTGGCGGGTGTGGTATTGTTATCAATAATAGAGAAAATGAAATCCGGGATTGGTTTTGATATCACCATAGAAAAACATATCAAGCCGGGGAGTGGAATCGGTTCCAGCGCAGCGAGTGCGGCAGGAGTAGCGGTTGCAGCCAATCACTTGCTGGGGAATATATTTTCTACAGAAGAGGTAGTGCAATTTGCCATGAACGGCGAAAAACTGGCATCCGGTGTTAAACATGCTGATAATATAGCGCCATGTATTTTAGGCGGAATCAGTTTGATCCGATCTATTCATCCACTTGATATAGTTGCTATCCCTTCGCCAGACTTGTTTGTAACTGTAATACATCCGCAGATAGAAGTAAGAACATCTGATGCAAGACAAATTTTAAAACAACAGGTGTTATTAAAAGATGCGATAAAACAATGGGGAAATATTGCCGGTCTTGTAACAGGATTTATGAAAAATGATTATGACCTGATTGGCCGTTCGCTGGAAGATGTAATAATTGAACCGGTCCGGAGCATTCTAATTCCCGGTTTCGATGAAGTAAAAAGCAAATGCAAAGCGGCTGGTGCATTGGGCGGTGGTATTTCTGGTTCCGGGCCATCTGTTTTTATGCTCAGCAAAGATGAAACAACTGCAAAAACAGTTGAGTCGGTAATGAAAGAAGTATATGAAAGAATAGGAATTGACTACAATACTTATGTAACTACAATTAATAAGAAAGGGGTGGAAGTAGTGAGTATAGACTAGTGAATAAGAAATAGCCTTTTGATAAACTCGATAATGGTTTCTTCAAAATGAATTATTATAGTACAAATAAAATTGCAGCATCTGTCAGCTTCAGAGAAGCAACAATAAAAGGACAGGCACCGGATAAAGGATTATACTTTCCGGAAATCATTCCACAGATAGAAAAAGATATTATCAATAACATTGATAAGTACACCAATGAGGAAATTGCATTCAGGGTTATTAAGCCTTATGCAGGTAATGATATCCCGGAAGACAAGTTATGGCAGCTGGTAAAGGAAACAGTGAATTTCCCGATTCCATTAGTGAAAGTGAATGATACTATTTCCTCTTTGGAATTATTTCATGGACCAACATTGGCTTTTAAAGATATCGGTGCCCGGTTTATGAGCCGGTGCCTGGGATATTTTGTAAAAGATGATGCCAGGAAAGTAACAGTTCTGGTAGCTACTTCTGGAGATACTGGTGGTGCTGTTGCCAATGGTTTTTATGAAGTGGAAGGAGTTGATGTTGTAATTCTTT
Source organism: Chitinophagaceae bacterium (assembly GCA_049644925.1). GTDB lineage: Bacteria > Bacteroidota > Bacteroidia > Chitinophagales > Chitinophagaceae > JJ008. The sequence continues at coordinate 1,493 of JBARSW010000480.1, forward strand.
ATCCATCAGAAAAGGTTAGTCCGGTACAGGAAAAACAGTTAACCACTCTTGGTAAAAATATCCATGCATTGGAAGTTAAGGGAACATTTGATGATTGCCAGACTATGGTGAAGCAGGCTTTTACCGATAAAGACATAAACAATAAACTATTTCTTACTTCGGCCAATTCTATAAATGTGGCTCGGTGGTTACCGCAGCAATTCTATTATTTTTTTGCGTATAAGCAATGGCGTAATTCCCCTTTAGGGATTGAAGGCAACCCCCCAGTTATTTCAGTACCAAGTGGAAATTTTGGAAATATTTGTGCAGGGATATTGGC
>JBARSW010000481.1:0-1615 GCA_049644925.1 Chitinophagaceae bacterium
GAAAGGTCTGCAAAAATTGTCAATACTCTGTCAATTACTGATTCGGTAAAATACACAAAACTCGTTCAGGAAATTGCTGATCAATATGCCGGATTAAATGCCATTCATGAAGATTGCAAATCTGTTATGGTAAAAATAAAGGCGGAAAATATTACAGATAATGAGAAAGAAGAGGCTATAAAGAATGAGGAGAAAATAAAAATCGAAAAATTAAAGCAGCTACATGAACAATTCCTTGGTCAATTAAAAGAGGATTTATCAGAAGATCAGCTTGAGAAAGTTAAGGATGGAATGACATACCGGATTTTACCAATCACTTATGCTGCCTATCAGGATATGCTGCCAAAACTTACTAATGAACAAAAAATCACTATTTATAACTTGCTATTAGAAGCAAGAGAACTGGCCATGGATGCTGAATCATCCGAAAAAAAACATGCTGTTTTTGGAAAGTATAAAGGGAAGATAAATAACTATTTATCTGCAGCAGGTATCGACATGAAGAAAGAAGGAGAGGAGTGGCAGAAAAGGATAAAAGAAAGAAAAGAGGAGGCAGTGAAATAATACACTGCACCAATTATTAAGGATTAATTCATTTCTTGTATAATTTTTTAATTGAAATATTTTTTAATAACAAAACCAAAAGCTATATGAAAAGTCTGCGACTACATGGACTACTTCTGCTTTCCACCTTCTTGTGCTTTGTTTTTTTAGCAACAGCTCAGGAAAAAGTTATAAGCGGAAAAGTCATAGATCAGCAAACAAGCCTTCCCTTGGAAGGTGTAACTGTTAAAGTAAAGAACTCCAACGTTTATGCTATGACAAATAAAAACGGGGAGTTTACATTAAAAGCACCTTCCAATCAGTCGGTGATTACTTTTACCTATGTCGGGTATGGCATATTTGAAGTTAAAGCCGGAAGTATTACTTCATTACCTGTTTCACTGGAGGTTCTTGATCAAAGGTTAGACGAGGTGGTTGTTGTAGGTTATGGTACACAAAAAAGAACACACCTTACCGGTTCTGTAGGCACCATTAATGTGAAATCAATTCAGGACCTTCCCGTTGGAAATTTATCTGAAGCTTTAAAAGGACAGATAGTTGGTGTAAGTGTATCCGGAGGATTCTCCAGACCCGGTGAGCCAGCTACAATAACAATCAGGAACCCGATTTATTATTCAAAAGACGGGGGCTCAAAAGAACCATTGTATATCATCGATGATATTGTAAGAACTAAGGCAGATTTTGATTTACTGGATGCTACGGAAGTGGATAATATTTCTGTTTTAAAAGATGCAGCCGCTGCTATTTATGGAATCCTCGGATCAAATGGTGTTATAGTAGTTAAAACCAAAAGAGGCAAATCAGGTGGTACATCCATAAGCTATAGCACTTCGTATGGTATTTCAGATGCGCCGATGATGCCTAAAATGATGAATGGTTATGAGCAGGCCATGTACCTGAACGATTATTTAGGTGGATCCAAAAACTGGGATACAGCAGCTACATCTGCTTTATCTGGTTATTATACACCTGATGAGCTGGAACATTTTCAATATCATAATTATGATTGGCTGTCTAAGGCATGGCAAAAATCTTTTGAAATGCGTCACAC
>JBARSW010000482.1:0-1522 GCA_049644925.1 Chitinophagaceae bacterium
ATAAAACACAACTCCCATTACAGATCAGGAAAACCATGCTTCGTGAAAACTGTATTGCACATCCTTCTGTCATGATCAGAACTGCCATACTGAAAGAATTTCAATATAAAACATACCAGAAGAATATTGAAGATTACGACCTATGGTTGCGACTCCTGAACAGAAATTATAGATTTGCAAAAACGGAAATACCCCTGCTCCTTTACCGGGTTCATGAATCATCAATAACAGGTACCACACTAAAGAATAAAAATTTTTTTTTCAAACATGCTTCCATGAAACGGAAATTTCTATGGAATGAAATAAAAAAAGGAAGAGTAAATGAATTTACTATTAAAGTGATAGCTTCCCTGTTTATCGATTTATTAAAAGGAACCGGGAAGTCAATAAAAAGAATATTTCAATCGTAACATGTATCGCCTGCTGCTTATAAAAAGATTGATCGAAGATATATTCCTGCTGCCATTCATAGGAACAGGCCGGGTTATTGCATTTTTCAAACCACTTAAAAAATCATATAGAATTTATTTCTTTATACCTTTTTACCATATTGGTGGTGCCGAAAAAGTGCATGCACAGGTAATACAGGCAACAGGAAGTAATGATTGTATTATTTTCTTTACCCGCAAATCTCATAACGAAGGGTTTTTAGAAGAATTTAAAAAATCTGGTTGTGACATTAAAGACATTTCTGCTTTTACTGATAATAAATGGTTATACTTTTTGAATCTTATATACAGAGGCATCATTACCGGTTATATAAACAGTCAAAAACAGAAACCTGTTGTCTTTAACGGACAATGCAATTTTGGTTACAAAATATCACCTTGGGTAAATAAAGAAATTAAACAAATTGAACTGATTCATTCATTTAATAGTTTTTCGTTTATCCGAACACCTTTCCTGACATTTATATGGAAAACAGTAATGATAAGCCAGCAACGTATTGCCAATCATCTTTCCTATTACAGAAAGATTGGGATACCCGCTGAGTTTGACAATAAAATTCAGTATATCCCTAATGCCATAAGTTTACCTGCAACAATAAAAGAAAAAGACAAGGAAAAATTCACGGTGTTGTATGTTGGTCGTGGAGGTGTTGAGAAACGTTTGCACCTGGTGTTACAAATTGCAAAACAGTTACAGGAAAAAGATCCGGGGATCAGTTTTGAAATATTAGGTGATGTGTCTGATGTAATAAATCCTCCGGAGTATCCTTTTGTTAAATTTTATGGCAATCAAACCAGTGAAACATTAATTAATAACATTTATGCCGGGGCGCATCTACTGATATTAACTTCCTCCACGGAAGGATTCCCATTAGTAGTTATTGAGGCTATGGCAAATGGATGTGCTATCCTGGCAACACCGGTTGGAGACATCCCGTTGCATGTTAAGAATGAAGAAAATGGCTGCTTATTCACTTCATCCGAAGATGAAAACAAAATTGTGGCCGAAGGCATTGCCTATATCCGGCAGCTTAAAGGTAACCGCCTGGAGTTGGAATCAATTTCTATGAAGA
>JBARSW010000483.1:0-4664 GCA_049644925.1 Chitinophagaceae bacterium
CAAAATGTTAACCTGCCCTTGCTTAACCGGGGCGACAATGTAGTGGTACACAAAGTGGGTGCATATAATATGACACAGTGGATGCAGTTTATTCAGATGCGTCCCAATGTGATAATGATAGATGGAAGCGGAAATACTCATTTGATAAGGGAAGCAGAAAACCTTAAGTATATTGAACAATTGGAAAAAATTCCCGAGCATTTACAGGGGATAAAATTGTAATCAATATTGGTTTTTACTTTCCATTGTTTTAAACAGACTTAAATTTTCTTTGAGGATATTTGTAAAATTCATTTTTTGAGCAATAAAAAATTAATATCTTTTTTTAATTACACCGGAAATGCTGTGCTCAACAGCTATGGAATGTTGTTTTTTTCCAAGAACAAAATATTTTCATTACTCATTTTGTCAGTTTCTTTTTTCACTCCTTTTGCGGGGGCATGCGGTCTGGCAGCATTACTGGTGTCATTACTGGCTGCCTATGCACTTGGTTTTGGTAAAGAACAAATACAAGACGGGTTGCATACTTACAGTGTGGTATTATTTGGTCTTGGATTTGCTACCAACTTTGAGTGGGGTACAGCTTTTGCTCTATTACTTGTAATTGGAGCATTACTAACTCTTTTTTTATCAGCAGCATTAAATGCAATTTTAAATAAAAGAGGATTGCCTGCTTTATCATTGGCTTTCATTATTAGTACCTGCTTAATCATTATTGCTTCTAAAAGCTTTGAGGGTATCGGACTAACCAATCGTCATATCTATTGGTACAATGAAATGTATGCATTAGGTGGTAGTACGCTGGTTGACTTAATAGAAGGGATTGAAAACTGGTCTTTACCGGATTATATAGCTGGCTTTTTCAGGAGTATGAGTGCAATATTATTCCAGGTAAATGTTGCAACCGGAATAATCCTTTCCATAGGACTACTGATATATTCGAGGATTGCTTTTATTCTTATGCTTTTTGGTTATACAGTGGCAATTTTATTTAACGAGGCGATGGGTGGCGCACAACAAAGTGATCTGACTTATTATAACATGGGTACTAATTTTATGCTGGTGTCCATCGCATTAGGTGGTTTTTACCTTATTGCTTCCCTGCGTTCTTTTTTATGGATATTAGTAACTGTGCCTATCGCCTATCTGATGGTTACAGGATTAGGTAGTATTGCTTTTAAAATAGGTGTCCCTGTATTTTCGTTGCCATTCTGTCTTACGGTAATACTTTTTTTATACATGCTTCAGTTACGGAAGTCACAACATAAATTAATACTTACACCCATTCAATATTATAGTCCCGAAATAAATCTTTATCGTTTTATAAACGGGAAGGAAAGACTGATGGATAAATATTATCATCAACTCGCATTGCCATTTATGGGTGAATGGATGGTGAGCCAGGGTTATGATGGAAGCATTACTCATAAAAACGATTGGGGAAAGGCACTGGATTTTGTTGTTTTAGATGATGAAATGAAGACCTATCGTTTTCCTGGTAATCTGCCAGAACATTTTTATTGCTACAATAAACCGGTACTTTGCCCGGCTGAGGGTATTGTGGAAGAGATTATTGACCATGTTGAAGATAATGAAATTGGCCAAAACAATACGCAGCATAATTGGGGAAATACAATTGTGATTAAGCATGTGGAAGGCTTGTATAGTAAGATGTCGCACCTGAAAAAAAATTCATTTAAAGTGGTAAAAGGAGCCTATGTAAAAAAGGGAGACATCCTTGCATATTGCGGAAACTCGGGCCGTTCTCCTGAACCACATGTCCACTTTCAGGTTCAGGCCACTCCTTATGTAGGCTCTAAAACAATCGCATATCCATTTGCTTATTTTACTATAAGGCAAAATAATATACCTGAGTTGAAAAATTACTCAATTCCGGAAGAAGGAAAATTTGTCAGCAATGTAGTTCCTGACAAACAATTACAACAGGCATTTAACCTGCAACCTGGCCTTGTATTTAAAGTAACCGCCGATGGTTTTGAAGCAGAAGAATGGGAAGTATGTACAAGCATATATAATGAAACCTACCTGCATTGCCGACAGTGGGGCGCCTATGCATATTTTATTAATAATGGGACTGCCTTTTACTTTACCAATTATTTTGGCAAAAGGAATAGCCTGTTATTTTATTTTTACCAGGCAGCCTATAAAGTTTTATTGAGTACTGAAAAAAAAGTAACTATTACTGATCATTTCCCGGTGAATGTGTTTGGAATGCATCCGCTAAAATGGTTGCAGGATATTGTTGCACCTTTTTATCTTTTCTTACGGATGCGGTTTGAAGGTAACATAATGCAGGAGGAGAGTAGTTTAAGCAGTGGTCGTATTTCTTTTAACAGTAGTCAGGTACAGGAATTATTCTGGATTAAAAAAAACAGGTTGTCGGCATCTGTGGAAGTTGAAAACGGTCAGATAAAATCATTTACCATTCAATCTGAAAAACAAAATATAAAGGCAACATGCACACAATAAAAAAAACAGTACTTCTGGCTTTTATTTTTCTTTGTTTCAATGCACAGGCACAACAAATATTCAGCTATGAAACTGTAAACACCGAAAGTTATTCGCTATATGAAAAGGCAGCCTGGAAAGAATTATTAATTTATGGAAAAGAAGCCATTAACAATAAGCAAGACTTTGTAATGCTTCGTTTACGGATGGGCTATGCGGCATTTATGCTGAATAATTTCAGCGAAGCGATAAAACACTATGAAGTTGTTTTAAAAAATGACTCATATAACAGTGCAGCCCATTACTATATTTTTCTTAGCAGGAAATACCTGAATCAGCATGAACTGGCGGCAGCAGAATCGAAATATCTATCGGAAGAAGTTTTGCAACAGGAAAAATTTAAAAAGGTGGCTGTTACCAATATTGGCTTTGAAGTAAGTTATAAAAATGCCGTAGTATCAAGTAGAAGAAATCCTTTGTATGCAAGACTGGAACTTGGTAATCGCTTCAGTCCAAATTTTCATATGCTTCAATCGGTAGCTACCTATCAGCAAAAAATTAAGGAGCCACTGCTTACAGGTGTGACGAATAATAATAATATCAATATCAGGCAAATTGAATATTATAACCGGATTATGCTGAATCTTACTAACCATTGGCAGATAAAAGGGGCATATCATTTTATTCATACACCTTTTAATAACCTTGTTTTTAAAAACCACCTGGCTTTACTGGGATTAAAATATACGGGAAGTTATTTTGACTTGCAGGCAGATGCCGTACTGGGCAAACTCTCAGATTCAACTATCAGGCAATATAATCTGCAACTGGGTTTGTATCCATTGGGCAATCTGAACTTTTATAGTTTTTCAACTGCTTCGTTACGGCAACAGGGGCAATCCGCTTTCAACTTCAGGCAGGTGCTGGGGGTAAAACTTATAAAAAACCTTTGGCTGGAAGGAAACGTTACGTTGGGAACATTCAGCAATCTGCTGGAGAATGATGCTTTGTACGTTTATAATGCCATAGATCCTAATAAGATTAAAGGAGGTGTTACCAGTTATATCACTTTGACTCCAAACATAATTGCTCAATTGGGTTACACATTTGAGCAACGTCAACTTTATAATCAATCAATTAATTACAATCAACATTCAATTACAGGAGGAATATCATGGAAATTTTAAGAAGACAATTATTTGCAGTGGTCATTATGTTATCAGGGTTTACAATATTTGCCCAAAATGATGCAGCCTTGCAGAAAGCTTTTAAAGAAAGTTATACTCAGGAGTACAACAAACATTATGGCGATGCTATCGCTACATTAACAAAAGTGTATACCGATAACAGCTATGAGTTGAACCTGCGCTTGGGCTGGTTAACTTACTTGAATAAAAACTATCCGCAATCACAGACTTATTATCAAAAGGCAGTTTCTCTGAAGCCCTATGCTGTTGAAGCTAAACTGGGCCTGGTTCAACCCTTATCTTCTTTAGAAAGCTGGGATAAAGTATTGCAGACATACGAAGATATTTTAAAGATTGACGGACAGAACTCTACCGCTAATTACTGGGCAGGTGTTATTTATTACAACAGAAGAAAATATGAACAGGCAGCAAAGTTGCTGGAAAAAGTTGTTAATCTTTATCCGTTTGATTACGATGGTAACCATATGCTGGCATGGACTTATTTAAATCTCGGCAGAAATAATGATGCAAAGATTTTATTTAATAAAGCCTTGCTGAATAAACCCGGTGATGCTTCTAGTATGGAGGGACTGAGTAAAATCAAGTAATCAGGAAGAGAATTTTCAAAAGCGGGCAGACGGTAGTCTCCTGCTTTTGTTCTGGTTAATGGATTATTTTCTGTTGTAACATTTCTTTCACCCCGCCAAACCATTCTGTTTTCAGAATGCTTAAAACAATACTATCTCTTCTGCCTCCACCGGCAGTTGGCATATGGTTACGCAGAATTCCTTCTTCCACACAGCCAATCGCTTTCATAGAAGCAATGCTCAGGCTGTTGTTTGCGTCGGCTCTGAATTCACAACGTTCCATTCCCCATTCTTCAAACACATAAGTCAGTAATAATAATTTGCAGTGCCTGTTCAGACCTGTTCGTTGAAATTCTTTTCCATACCAGGTGTAACCAAGTTGTGTTGTCAGCCAGGGTTGTTGTATATCATAAAATCTTGT
>JBARSW010000484.1:0-22167 GCA_049644925.1 Chitinophagaceae bacterium
CTGCCTACCGGACAGGCAGGTCGGGAGTCAAGTGCCAGAAGTTGGTATCTGGGAATGGGCCATTATCGGAATTGGTATTAATATTAATCAGACAACTTTTCCGGCTGAGTTGCCAAACCCGGTTTCCTTAAAACAAATTACCGGTATTATTTATAACCCGGTAGAGCTTGCCAAAGAAATCTGTGGCGCAATAGAAAAAAATTATTGCCAACTGGTAAATGAAGGTTTTGATGATATTTATAAAGCCTACAACCTGAATCTCTATAAAAGAAATAATAAGGTAAAACTGAAGAAAGATAACCGGCTGTTTGATGCAACAATAAAAAGCGTTTCTCCTTCGGGACAATTAATAACGGAGCATGCAACAGAAGAAGTATTTGATTTTGGCGCAGTGGATTGGATTATTAAATAAATTCTGCTTCGTTTATCAGTTCCCTGTCATTTTCACTTCTCCGGGCCTCCACTTCAAATTTATTTTTGAAGTATCCCTTCTTCATCCACTCAAAAAGATATTTGGCAATAAAACCTAAGAAACCATTTTCCCGGTATTGCTGAATATGTTTCAATTCATGACACACCCAACTTTTGTCTTGCAAAAATTCATTCCGTTTTGTATTGTGCAGGTGAATAGTACTGCCAAAAACAATCGCCACTTTATCTGCTTTCATTTTAGTAGCTGCTATTTTCGCCACCCATGAATTTTCTTTTATTTTAACTTTCATTATCGGGTACTGCTATTGAAAACTCTTTATTATTTCTTCAGCATGAATTTTACTTTTGGGCTTTAAGAATATTTTTGAAATCACTCCTTTTTCATCAATAACAAATGTTGTTCGGATCACTCCCATATACTTATGTCCAAATAGTTGCTTTTCATCCCACACACCATATTTCTCCAGAATTTTATGTGTAGTATCTGCCAGAAGAGTGAAAGGCAATTTATTCCGTTGCTCAAATTTTTTATGTTTTGTTTCATCATCAGGACTCACTCCAATTATCTCAAAACCATTCTTCTTTAATAAAGCATAGTTATCCCGAAGATTACAGGCCTGCAGGGTGCAGGTAGGCGTCATATCCTGCGGATAAAAATAAAGGACCACTTTCTTCCCTTTATAATCAGTTAAAGAAATCTTTTTCCCATCCTGATTAACACCGGTAAAGGCAGGAGCCTTGTTCCCTTCTTTCAACGTAATCATACTATTATTTTTTCTTTTTAATTGTTGATTTTTTTGTTGTCGTACTTTTTTTGAGAGTTCCTGTTTTCTTACTACTTGTTTTTTTCACCGCTTTCTTTTTAGGTGGCGGAGGTGTGTAGGGATAACGCTTAAACCACCATGTCCTGGTTGTAATGTTACCCACCATATCTTCTACAGTAGTTTTTAGCATGTGTACTCCATAGGGACAATGTTCATCAAATTTATATACCCAGCTGCGGCCTTTATCATTGGTGAACCGGATCCACTGGCTATCTAATTCAGCCCTGAATCGTTTAATACCATAGTTATCCGTTGGAGTAAATACAATGGCTGACGATTTGCTCAGATTGATGGTATCGCCATTTCCTAATTTATTTATTGATGGAGCTGTTACATCCGCAAAAACCTGGAAACTGCCAAAATCATTGAACTTTGCAGAAGCCCAATCCTTTTCTAATTCAGCTTTTTTAATGGTGCTTCCTTTACGGTCTTTTCTTATTATCACCAGCTTGTCTTTCCAATAGGATGGAACTTCTTTATTCAACTTAATTCTTACCGTTGCATTCTTGTGCAGCGGTATAGTTGCATCTCCAACCTGGTGCGTCAGTGATAAAGTGTTTGACGTTGATAAACTTCCCATTGAAAAATATGCAGGTGCAATAGTATCATAAAAAGAATTTTCAGGAAATAACATTTCAAACTCCGGTTTTGCAATCAGGTGAACATAATTTGGAGCCAACCGGGTATTTATATTTTGAGAATGCTGCGCCCTGGTAAGGCTATCATCATGCCGGATTGAAAATTTTAATTGCACTGCGTTGCCATGTGCATCCAATACTTTTACTAAAACGGTGTGTATGGAAGTATCTGTAAATTTCAAAACACCATCACTAGCAATTTCTTTATACACTCTTCCTTTATCTCCCGGCATTTTTGACAAATGTTGCAAATAAACACCTCCATTATAATCGAGTTTATAATCTATATGAGCATTCATGTAAACTGTTTCTTCATAATCAACACTATCAATTTCAAAACTAAGTTGCGGTACTTCATCCAGGTAAAGCCTGGCAGCATATACTCCATTGGCGCTGCTGCTGCTGGTTGTTTTATCAAACATCTGCAGGGCAAAGCTCACTTTATTCAAACCGGTTCTAATCAATGGCATCTTGGGAATAATATATCCGCTATCCGTTTTTTTTAACGGGAAGAATACAGGCGATTGTTCATAAACACTTTTACTCCTGTCATACATGGCCAGCTTGATTAAAGTAGGAGGAACTTTGTCGCTAAATGGAAAATCAAATAATAAAGGATTTAATCTTTTATCTGACTTTGTATCAATAATTTCAAAATGCAGGTGTGGACCCTGAGATCCGCCGGTATTTCCACTATATGCAATAAAATCCCCTTTACTAACGGGAAATTGCATTTCCTGTAAGTCAAGTTCAATAGCCCAGCTTTCCTTTTTGTATTGCTGTTCTCTAACATATTTCTCCAGTTCAGGAAAAAAATCGTTCAGATGGCCATATAAAGTAGAAAGCCCATTAGGATGATTAATGATGATGAATCTGCCAAAACTTTTTGGCCTGATACCAATTTGAGCTATGTAACCTTCTGCAGCTGCATAAACCGGAAAATTTTCTTTGGCATTAGTTCTGATGTCAAGTCCCATATGCCAATGGTCAGGTCTAAGTTCTCCAAAGTTGGCTGACAATTCCATTGGAATCCCCATTGGATTACGGAAATAACCTTTTGGATAATCAGGTGCCTGAGCCTGCAAAAACAATCCGGTTGAAACAAACAGTATCAATAAAAAAAACTTCATTCGCATAAGCAAAAATAGGGATCATGATTTATACCATTTTAGAGTATAGGCCAAATGATTAAATCTCTGTATCTTTTCCACTTTTATTATCATGAACAAACTTCTATGGCTGTTACCAGTCACCCTCCTATTATATGCCTGCCCGTTTGAATCAACGGTGGCACTGGAAAAAAAGCCGGTGGAGCCGGTGGACAGCAGCCTGTTTGGTTATTGGTATGGTATTGTAAAAGATGGAAGTGATTTTTTTGGCATTGAGGCCTTAGATATCACCGGTCATTCTGATTCAGTTTATGTAATAACCAGGTATGGAAAAGCCATAAAGGGAGATATAATTTTACCCGATACTGCCTACTTTACCGGTTATACATCCTGGATTGGTGGCAACCAATATATGAATATTGTTGCAGATATTATAATTGATGAGCCACGAAAAAACAGTAAGATCAGGGAAATGAGAAAACAAAGGGTTTATTATATAGCAAGGCTTGATAGAAGTAATGATACCCTAACTGTAAAAACGGTAACTGAAAACTTTTCTCCAAAAAAGTATTTCGTGTCTCCGGAAGATATTAAACAGGCCATCGTAAAACAAACAAGTGACAAGGTTGATATTTTTGATGACCAGTATTCTCTTTCTTACAAGAGAATTACTAAACCACAGCCGTTTAAATCTTTTTAATACTTCAAACGGAAAAATTCCATCTTTCTTCCCGTTTAAACCCTACTATTCCCTTACTTTTGCGCAATTTGTTTTTCCATTACGAAGGCTGCCAACAACAACTAAAAACGCAAAATGCCAAAAGACAATTCGATCAAATCGGTTCTTATTATAGGCTCAGGCCCTATCATTATCGGTCAAGCTTGTGAATTTGATTATTCCGGAACCCAGGCTGCCCGAAGCTTACGGGAAGAAGGAATAAAAGTTATTCTTATAAACAGCAACCCGGCTACCATTATGACCGACCCCATGATGGCTGACCGGGTTTACTTGTTGCCGCTGACAGCAGAAAGCATTGAACAAATTTTACAGGAAAACGAAATAGATGCGGTGCTGCCTACAATGGGTGGGCAAACAGCCTTAAACCTGGCCAAAGAAGCTGAAGACCTTGGCCTGTGGAAACAATACAATGTAAGACTGATAGGTGTTGATATAAAAGCAATTGACAAAGCAGAAGACCGGGAAAAATTTCGCCAGTGGATGATTGAACTCGGCGTACCGGTTGCAACTGCAAAAACTGCCAACTCCTTCTTAGAAGGAAAAGAATTTGCCCAGGAAATTGGTTTCCCGTTAGTAATTCGTCCATCTTTTACTTTAGGCGGTACGGGCGGGGGATTTGTGCATGATAAAGATGAATTAGACGAAGCATTGAACCGGGGTTTACAAGCATCACCAATCCATGAGGTACTGGTTGAAAAAGCTGTTTTGGGATGGAAAGAATTTGAACTGGAATTATTGAGAGATTCGGCAGATAATGTTTGCATAATATGTACCGTAGAAAATTTTGACCCGATGGGTGTGCATACAGGAGACTCAATCACTGTTGCACCCGCCATGACTTTAAGTGATACCGGTATGCAACTGATGAGGAATACCGCAATCCGTATGATGAGGGATTTGGGAAATTTTGCCGGAGGATGTAATGTACAGTTTGCATTAAATCCAGACACAGAAGAAATTATCGCAATTGAAATCAACCCAAGGGTAAGCCGTTCTTCTGCATTAGCCAGTAAAGCCACGGGTTATCCTATTGCAAAAATTGCTGCAAAACTGGCAATTGGCTATAACCTGGATGAGTTGGAGAACCAAATTACTAAAACAACATCGGCCTATTTTGAACCAGCCCTTGACTATGTAATTGTGAAAATTCCCCGTTGGAATTTTGATAAGTTCAAAGGAGCAAATGATACACTTGGTCTGCAGATGAAGAGTGTAGGTGAAGTGATGGCCATTGGCAGAAGCTTTACAGAAGCCATACAAAAAGCTTGTCAGAGTTTGGAAAATAACGCAGTTGGCCTGGGATACTATGGTAAAAGCCTGATGCATGCAGATGAATTGCTAGAGTATATTAAAATCCCGAAGTGGGACCGCATTTTCCGCATTAAAGATGCGTTGATGGCCGGTATTTCTGTAGGCACTATTTCCAAAGCCACCAATGGTATAGATCGCTGGTTCCTGTATGAAATACAAAAAATATGCAACCTTGAAAAGGAAATGGCGAAATATGATTTAGATACTCTTCCACTTGAATTATTAAGAGAAGCCAAGGTAAATGGCTTCAGTGATGAACAGATAAGCCGCATTACAGAACATGGCGATGAAGAAGATGTGTACAATAAAAGAAAAGAAGCAGGTATAACAAGAGTGTATAAAATGGTAGATACCTGCTCAGCAGAATTTGAAGCAAAGACTCCTTACTTCTATTCAACTTTCGAAACACCTATAAACTCACTGCAAACAAACGGACTTGTCTCTAACGAAAGTAAAGTTGCCACTAAAAAGAAAATAATTGTTTTGGGTTCAGGCCCCAATCGTATCGGACAAGGAATTGAATTCGACTATTGCTGTGTGCATGGATTATTAGCCATCAAAGAATGTGGATTTGAATCCATCATGGTAAACTGTAATCCGGAAACAGTTTCTACCGATTTTGACATGGCCGATAAATTATACTTTGAACCGGTGTATTGGGAGCATCTCTGGGAAATAATCGAACATGAAAAACCGGATGGAGTAATTGTTCAGCTAGGGGGACAAACCGCTTTAAAACTGGCCGAAAAACTTCACCAGAAAGGAATAAAAATAATTGGAACTTCTTATGACAGCATGGACATTGCAGAAGACCGCGGCCGTTTTAGTGACCGGCTGAAAGAATTAGACATTCCATACCCTGAATATGGTACCGCAGAAGATGTAGAAGAAGCGTTGACGGTTGCCAATAAAGTAGGTTATCCGGTACTCGTTCGCCCCTCGTATGTATTAGGCGGACAAAGAATGAGGATTGTTTTAAATGACGATGAAGTGGAAAAAGCCGTTGTGAGTTTGTTAAAACATTTACCGGGCAATAAAATTCTGATTGACCATTTTCTGGACCGTTGCCAGGAAGCTGAGATAGATGCCATTTTTGATGGAGATGATTTTCATGTGATGGGAGTGATGGAACATATTGAACCGGCGGGCATACATAGTGGGGATAGCAATGCTGTATTGCCAGAATTCAACCTTACGCCTTTGATCGTTCATACCATGGAAGAGTATGCTGAAAAAATTGCGAGAGCCTTGCAAATTAAAGGGTTGATCAACATACAATTTGCCATAAAAGATGGAAAAGTATATGTAATTGAAGCAAACCCCAGAGCCAGCAGAACAACTCCATTTATTGCAAAAGCTTATAAGATTCCTTATCTGAATATTGCCACTAAAATAATGTTGGGCACTCACAAACTTTCTGATTTCACTTTTGAAAAAAAATTGGAAGGTTTTGCCATCAAAGAACCTGTCTTTAGTTTTAATAAATTCCCGGGTGTAAACAAGGAGCTGGGCCCCGAAATGAAAAGCACCGGTGAAGCAATCCGGTTTATTAAAAGTCTCAGAGACCCTTACTTCAGGCAATTGTATAAGGACAGGAGTATGTATCTGAGTAAGTAAAATAATTCTCCTAAAAATAAAACCTGCTACCTTAATTTTTTCAATTAAGATAACAGGCTTAATGGTTAATGGTTAAAGTCCGGGAATGGCCCCTTCAGTTGGTTTTGGTTTTTGGTCAGTTAACTATTATTTATTTGTAGTGTTTTACGTATCAGGTTATAAACATACACTCGGTATTTCCTCTTACGGATTTATTTTTCCCCAATAATTACTTTCATTTATTTCTCTGATGCATGATATTTAAGAGTCAATCATTTGATATTGAATTATTTAGACTGTTTTTGTTTTTAACATTTATTTGGTTTATTATTCTTCTTTTTTTATCTTTAATAAGTGTATAAACTGAATAAAAAACAGAAACATAATCCTGAATTTTGAAAACATCATCCCGATTTCTCTGGCAATTGATCCAATCGCTCAGTCCCGGCGAAAAACTTTTTTTTAAAAGAAATTTTACAAGTAATGGGCCCAAAGGACAAAGGCTTTATATAAAATTCTTCGATGTCCTTGCCACTCAAAAAGAATATAACGAAGCGGCCATTATTAAAAAATTCAGCCCGGAGCTTACAAAAAAAAATATTTCGTCTCAAAAGCACTACCTGCAAAAGCAAATCTGTGAAGCCATTGTTCATTATGACGGACGAAATAAAACAAGTCATGACATCTATAATCAAATTCTCCTAATTCGTGTATACCGTAAAAAAGGAATGGCTGAAGAAGCACATGCAATCTGGAGAAAAGCGGTAATAAAAGCCCGAAAAACAGAATCATTTGCCTTACTGAACCTTTTAAAAACTGAATTCGAAAAGATGATACTCTTCAGTAGTTTTCATACATCATATGACGAGCTGCACTCAATTTTCAAAAACAATATTATAACCTATAATGAATATGCAGACTTAATAACGATGCGTGATATTTATGCAGAAACATTATTGTTAAAACGTAAATCACATTTTGATCTGGATGACAGTTTGAAAATGAAGGCTTCTAACCTACTTGAAAAGGTTAATAACAGCGCCACAACTTTTTCTGTCCATTCTTTCTGGTTCCGCCATTATTTCAGAATGAGCAAAGCAACCCTGCTGTATCTATTAAATGAAATTCCAGAATCTTTTCAGTTAATAAAACAGGTTTACGATGACTGGAAAAAAAATACAAATTTTATTACAACCGATGGAGAGTATTATGTAGAATTGATGTACATGATAAACTATGCAGGTATTTTGGTTGGCTCTTATGATTATGTAACCGACTGCTTTAATGATGATATAAATGAACTGATTGAAGACAATGCACAACGGGCAAATTTTGAAGGGATAAAATACCTTGCACTGAACAAAATATTTAATAAAACAGCCAGGTATGATCAAGTTGAAAAGCTTTTCCAATTAATGAAGGAGAAATATAAATTATGGGAGCCTGTTTTGAATGCAGATTTAAACAGAACAGTGAATCTTTCTATTGGACTTGCCTGCTTTGTATTGGAGTATTACGATGATGCGTTATATTATTCCAAAAGAGCCATAACTTACTTTAAAATTGGGGTACGGGAAGAACACACGGCTGTTGCACAGATTCTTTTACTACTGATAACATACAACCTGAATAATGCAAAGCTCTTTGATGCCCAATATAGGAATACGTATACATTCTTTTATAAACGAAAAAAGAAACATCCTTTTGAAACTGCATTGGTACAGTGTCTTCACCGCACTTTTTACATGAACGACATTAAAAGTAAAATTGCAGAATACAAAAAAGCACTGGATATTTTTGAAGCAAACAAAGAAGACATTGTTCAGCAAATGAACTTCAGTATTTTTAATTATCCAGGCTGGCTAATCAGCAAGGTTCAAAGAATACCTTACCGGCAATATGTAGAAAGAAAAGTACAAAACGAAAAAAAAGAAGCATAGCCTGTATGTTACCAAGGTATACTGATACACAAAAAAACTATTGTAAATTATCCTTGTAATTCTTAACTTTTCGGCATGGCTAGATATGGTTCACATTTCTGGAAAAAAAAACCATTTCTTAAACTGTTATTATCGCTTATTACAGGAATAATAGTTCAATGGCATTTACAGATAACCGAAAAAAACTGGTGGTATCTATTTATTACTGGCCTCCTTTTACTTATATTCTTTTTCACACTCCCTTTTTTTAACCGCTTTAATTTTTCGTACCTGTCAGGTATTGCAACCGGAATAATCTTCTTTTCTTTTGGAGCTTTACTTACCTGGAAGAATGATATCAGAAATAACAGTAGTTGGCTTGGTAATTATTACAACGAAAAGGATGCTCTTGTTGTTACACTGGATGAACCTACTGTAGAAAAAACAAAATCATACAAAGCAAATGCCACTGTTTCATTCCTGTTGAAGGAAGGAAAAAAAATTCCGGCAACAGGGAAAATAATTTTGTACTTCAGGAAAGATTCATTGTTTCATGGGCTGGAATACGGGACACAGATAATATTTAAAAAGCCATTGCAGGAAATTAAGAATTCCGGCAACCCCGGGGGATTTGATTACAAACGCTATTCCCTTTTCCAGGGCATCACTCACCAGGTATTCATGAAAAACAATGAATTTGAAGTGCTCCCTGGCAAAAAAGAAAAATTGTTGAAAAAATGGATCTATAGCTCCCGTGAAAAAGTGCTGACCATTTTACGAAACAATATACATTGCGATAAGGAACTTGGATTATCAGAAGCTTTACTTATCGGATACAAAGATGACCTTGACCAGACCCTGGTGCAATCATATACCAATACAGGTGTTGTTCATATTATTGCGATTTCCGGATTACACCTTGGACTTATTTACTGGCTCCTTGTTCAACTACTAAGTCCCTTGCGGAGATTAAAAAAAACTAAATGGCTGAGCCCTGTTCTTATTATTGCTGGTTTGTGGTCATTCAGTTTACTGGCAGGAGCCCAGGCATCTGTTCTCCGCTCTGCCTTAATGTTTTCCTGTATTGTTCTGGGCGAATCCTTTAGCAGAAAAAGTTCCATTTATAACACAATGGCTATTTCTGCTTTCCTGCTATTATGTTATAACCCTTACTGGCTATGGGATGTTGGCTTCCAGCTATCCTATGCTGCTGTACTCAGCATTATTATTTTTATGAGGCCTGTTTACAATTGGTTTTATATAAAAAATAAAATTCTTGATTTTATCTGGAAACTTAATGCAGTCACCATTGCAGCACAGATACTAACCGTGCCATTGAGCATTTATCATTTTCACCAGTTCCCAAATTATTTTTTATTAACCAATTTTCTGGCGGTTCCTTTATCCAGCATTATAGTACTCGGTGAAATTCTGCTTTGTGTTGTAGCCTTCATTCCATTCATCGCAGGATTGGTCGGTAAAGCACTATCATGGTTAATCATGGTAATGAATACTTATATTGAAAGAATTGAATCAATTCCTTTTTCTTTATGGGATGGGTTACAGATTACAATATGGCAAGCTGTACTCCTGTTATGCTTTGGAATTGGAATTGCCTACTGGCTGATGGAAAAATCAAAAAAGGGGTTTGTTGCCGCACTGGTGGCCTTAGGATGTTTTGCCGTATTGCGTAGCATTTCTTTTTTACAAGCTGAACGTCAGCAAAAAATCATTGTATACAATGTACCTCAAAAGTTAGCAATCGATTTTATTGATGGCAGAAAATACCATTTTGTCGGCGACAGCGGCTTGCTCTCCAATGACTTTGCCAGAAATTTTCATTTGAAACCATCAAGAATTCTTTATCGGATCAGCAACACCGATACATTGCGAAATACCTCCACACACGGAAACTATATCAATTATAATGGCCGGCATATCATGATAATTGATGAGCCTGTTTCTTATTTACCACAAATAAATCGCCCTGTTTTAGATTTATTAGTCATTTCAAAAAAATCAACTGTTTATTTTACCAACCTGTCAAAAACGATGGAAATAAAACAGGTTGTCTTTGATGGTTCTGTTCCTGCCTGGAAAACAAAACACTGGAAAAAAGATTGCGATTCGCTTAATATTCCCTGGCATGATGTAACTACCGGCGGAGCTTTTGTGATGAACCTCCGGTAACGTACCTTTATCTGTATAAACGAAGCATTCTGTAAAGATAATTTTCGTGTTGACCTTACCATAAAACTGAACTCTTTATGAATAAAAAAATTAAATCGGTACTAGTTTCAGTCTTTTATAAAGATGGCCTTGAACTCCTTATACAACAACTTTCAGCAACAGGAATCACTATCTATTCAACCGGAGGTACCCAAACATTTATTGAAAACCTGGGTATTAAAGTAATACCGGTAGAAACCCTCACAACATATCCATCAATACTTGGCGGAAGAGTAAAAACTTTACACCCAATGGTGTTTGGTGGTATTTTAGGAAAAAGAGATGACGAAACTCATCTGCAGGAAATGAAACAGTTTGGTATTCCTGAAATTGATTTAGTAATAGTGGACCTGTATCCTTTTGAGGAAACAGTAGCCACCACCACTGACGAGAAAGCCATTATTGAAAAAATTGACATTGGTGGACCAAGCATGTTAAGGGCTGCTGCTAAAAACCATAAAGAGGTAACTGTTATTGCCCGTAAAGATGACTACACTTTGTTATCAAATATTTTGAAAGAGCAAAATGGCGAGACTACCATTGAACAACGCAGGATGTTTGCAATAAAAGCATTTGATGTTTGCACTGCCTATGATACAGCCATTTCTAATTATTTCCATCACCTTGCTGTATTAACGCCCTACAACAAAGAAGAAAAGACAATGAGGTATGGAGAAAATCCTCATCAAAAAGCAATCTTTTTCGGTAATCTGAATGAACTTTTTGATCAATTGAATGGCAAAGATCTTTCTTACAATAATATAGTTGATGTGGATGCTGCAATGCAGTTGATTAAAGACATAGCGTTTCTGTCGGAGGGCCAGCCTGCTGGACATAAAGGAGTTGAAGAAGTTGTCTTTGCTATTATCAAACACACTAATGTATGCGGCATCTCCCAACGCCAAACTGTAAAAGACAGCTGGGATGCGGCACTGGCAGGTGATCCGCAAAGTGCCTTTGGTGGAGTATTAGTTTGTAATGGCACAATTGATAAAGCAACTGCCGAAGCAATAAATGAGATATTTTTTGAAGTATTAATTGCCCCAGCTTTTAATGATGATGCACTGGAATTATTAAAATCAAAGAAAAACAGGATATTAATAAAAAGTAAAGAACAGACGCTAAGCAAAGACCAATATAAATCTGTGTTGAATGGTGTACTTATTCAAAGTACAGATGAAGTAAATTTTTCAAAATGGGATGAAACGGGTGGTAGAGAAACAACGGATAACGAAAAAACTGATCTGATGTTTGCAAATATTATTTGCAAGCATTTAAAGTCAAATGCGATCGCCCTTGTTAAAAATAAACAACTGATTGGTAAGGGCTGCGGACAAACTAGCCGCATTGACTCTCTTCACCAGGCTATTGAAAAAGCAAAGCATTTTAATTTTAACATGCAGGGTGCCGTTATGGCAAGTGATGCCTTCTTCCCTTTTGATGATTGTGTGAAATTGGGAAATAAAGTCGGCATAAGTGCTTATATACAGCCCGGTGGATCTATCCGTGATATTGAATCAATCGAATATTGCAAGGAACACAACCTTGCAATGGTTATGACAGAAATGAGACATTTTAAACATTAAACTTCCCACTTCATAAAAGGGGAGATGATTTTTCAAACTTTAAAAATTACGGTTATCCGCCAGAGAAGGATAATTTAGCATGCATGAGCTTTTTCGATTTTCATAAAACTATTATACACTCTTCTGCAGATTATCTAAAAAAGCTGGCAGCATTCAATCCATTTACCATACACAAAAAAGGGACTAAAGTAAAAGCCCTTTTTGCATTAGCATTGGTTTGTATATTATGGGGCACTACCTGGATTGCCTCAAAAGAGGGAGTGAAACATATGCCGGCTTTGCAGCTGGCGGGTATCAGGCAATTAATAGCCGGAATGCTTTATGTAGGCTTCTTTCTGTATAAAAAAATTCCACTTCCAAAGGGAAAAGAATGGAGGCCTGTATTAATACTGAGTTTTCTGAATTTTATTATGAGTAATGGCCTTAGTACCTGGGGTGTAAAATATATCTCTGCCGGCCTTGGTGCCATCATGGGTGCTATTTTTCCACTCTGGCTGGTTGTTATCGGCTTGTTCGTTTCCAAAGAAAAACTTCCTCAAAAAGCTATCATTGGTTTATTACTTGGTTTTAGTGGTGTATGTATTATCTTTTATGATCACCTTCAGGATTTCTGGGTTGCTGATTTTCGTTTTGGCATCACTTTATCTTTAATCGCCACCTGGACATGGGCTATTGCTACTCTCTTTACAAAAAAACAGGCCGCATATTATAATCCTTATTTCAGCCTGGGTTTACAAATGTTGATTTCCGGTATTACTTTAACCATTTTTACCAGTGCTACAGGTAATGCAATATCAATTCCTGCAATCCCGGGAGAGTCCTGGGCAGCCATCGCTTACTTAATAATCTTTGGTTCGCTGATAGCATTTGTCTGTTATTTATATGCTTTACAAAATTTGCCGACAGAACAGGCATCCATTTATGCATATATAAACCCGATGGTAGCAGTTCTCTGCGGCTGGTTATTCTTCCAAGAAAAAATAAGTATTTACATAATAGTTGGAGGATTAGTTACTTTATTGGGAGTCTATTTAGTAAATAAGGCTTTTAAAGCTGTGCCCACACCAGAACAACCGGAAACGGAAGGAATTTAATCAGACCCGGTATTTACTGTTTAATCAATAATCTCTTTTACGAAGGCAGCATAGATTTCTTTCCATCCTTTAAACCTTACATCAGTACCTAAAAAAGTAGTATGCCAGATGGTTATAAGTATACCGTTTACCTTTTTTACTTCCTTAAAATAAAGCCGCATTTCTTCCAATGTTTGTTGCGGAGTTTGTTTTTGTTCAAAGTATGAGTTAGCGTCCATAAAACAGAAAGGATATAAAAGCAAGCTTGTTGTTTCTTCCTTTTCTAAATCGTACCAGTAAAATGGGGAAGCAACAGAAGCTCTAAAACCATTTATACTGCCATATCCCATTGAAAAATCTTCTTTAATACGGGCTTCAATCAACTGCCGGAATGTTTGAGGCAAACTGAACCGGATAAAATGCTGGCGGGAAGAAGAAATTTTTAATTGTGTTATATGCTCAATAGTTTTTATCTCCTTTTCAATCAATGATGGATCATCACCACTTTGCCATGAAGGGTGAATACCTGTTTCATATTTTTCCGAATGACTCTTTATTAATACTTGCAGTGCCGTTTGTTTTGGCAAAATATTTCTGTCATACTTTCCAATCTTTTCGGGTACCAGAAAAAAATAGCGGGGCTTCAACTTAAGTGGCCGGTGCAGGTTGTCTATCCAGTCATAAGCATCATAAGGATCTTTTATTTTCCCATTTAATACTTTTCTTCTTAATTCAAATTTTTCCCAATCCCCTTTCAGCAAATTCTTAATCGCTCCGCCAGCACTTCTCCACCATTCTTTATGTTTATAAGAATAAGCTTCATCAATATCATAGGTAGGTATGAAGGTGAATGGGTGATGTTTAATTGTGAATAATGGAAATCTTTCGTTTAATTTTTCTTCAAAGTTCTGAAGCCAGATATTAACTAATGGAATAGTCAGAAAATTTTCTTTGAATGACAATGAATTTTCATGAGCATATCTTCCATACATATCTTTTTCATGAGGAAGATATTCTTCATATCGGCTGAGTAAGTAGAAGGAAGCGGCAAAAATATCAAAAGGGAAATCACCGCTTGTTTTAAAAAAGGCTTTGTTCCCATTTACTTCAATACAATCAATAGGTTGAGATTTAATTCCTGTATCGAATAATAATGTATGGGGGATTAGCCAGAACTCATTGTCTGTTATTCTTTGTGCACTATAATTAATCTTTATACCGGGGTAGTCAATAAAGGTTTTGACATTATCTGTGTGTAAAAACTCTTCACCAGATAGCTGAGAATTAATAAAGCTTAAGATATAAGTAAGCCTATGAGTTATTGTATTTGCATAAATAATCACTTCCTATAGTAATTATTTTTTCCCGTATTTCTCTTTCCACAAAACATTGAACGATTTCTTCGGGAATTCCATTTTTCCCCGGTTTTCTTTCCAGCCCGTTAAAACACTATTCACCACCCAGTTCTTGGTGCCACCACCAACAATATTCATCCATCTCCGGTGCAGCATTCCCTGTTTCCACATCTTCCAGCCAATTTTTTCAAGAGAAGAACTAAATCCCTCATCCACGGACTCATGACGGTTTTCCAATAATAATTCATGCAGGTTTATTTTCACTGAACATACTTCTGTGCAATTTCCACAAAGTGATGAAGCATAACTCAAATGCTTCCACTCTTCTAAACCACTTAGATTAGGCGTGATAACAGAACCAATCGGTCCACTGTAAGTAGCACCGTAAGCATGTCCGCCAATATTTTTATAAATCGGACAGGCATTCAGGCAGGCCCCGCAACGAATGCAATACAAACTCTCCCGCTGTTTTTCATTTGCCAGAATATTAGTCCGGCCATTATCCAGCAGAATCACATACATATCTTCAGGTCCATCTGTTTCATTGGCTTGCCGCGGCCCGGTAAGAATGGTATTATAAGTAGTAATCCACTGCCCGGTACCAAAAGTGGAAAGTAATGGCCAGAATAAGGCCAGGTCTGTCAGGGAAGGAATTACTTTCTCTATACCTGCAATTACGATATGGGTTTTCGGCATAGAACAACTTAACCTGGCATTACCTTCATTTTCTGTAACAGAAATACCGCCAATTTCGGGAATGATGAAATTGGCACCGGTTACACCAACTTCGGCCTGCACATATTTTTCCCTTAAGATACGCCTGGCCGTAAGCGTTAGTTGCTCAGGAGTTGCTTTAGGATCGGTGCCTAATTTTTCTGCAAAGAGCTTTGCTACATCTTCTTTGCTTTTATGCATGGCCGGGGTTACAATATGATAAGGAGGCTCTCCGTCCAATTGCTGAATATATTCACCCAGGTCAGTTTCCACACTTTCAATTCCATTTTTCTCCAGAAAATGATTTAAGTGAATTTCTTCGGTTACCATACTCTTGCTCTTCACAAGAATCTTGCAGTTCTTCTCTTCACAAATTTTTTTTACTGCTTCCAGTGCCTGTTGCGCATCTTCTGCCCAGATAACTTTTGCCCCACGTCGTGTAATTACTGCTTCAAATGTTTCCAGTTGTTTATCCAGCGTTTCTATTGCTTTCCATTTCAAATTCTTTGCTTTTTCCCTTACCAGTCCCACATCAGTAAATTGTTTTTTACCAAGCGGCACAGCAGCATTATACTTTCCAATATTAAATAAAATTTTACGCCGGTGTTCCTTATCGGCTGCTTTTATGGTGCTTTTAGCCATAAAATCGGCAACTTTTTCTTTCACTTTATCAGGTTTAATAATGAATATAGTTATTTCTTATTCCTTTAAGTCATTTACGTCCCACTCTCCGCTGGCAATTGTATCCAACGCATTATAGAAATCTTCTCCATATTTTCTTATCAATGGCTCTTTTAAAAACTGATATACCGGTACTTTCAGTTTTTCGCCCAATCCACATGCCGGGCTGCACAGCTGTTGACGGGGTTCATAATTCACTCTTTCATAATCTCCATGCTTTCCCTTTTTTGCTATAACAGGATATAAGTGACAACTGATTGGCTTTTTCCAGGTAATGATACCATCATAATAAGCCTGCTCAAATGCACAATTTATTATTCCTTTTTCTCCCCGGATGCCATACACACAAATTTCCTTGTCATTATCCAATGTAGAAGTTACCCATTCAAATTCTCTATCATACACATACTTACCCTTTCTTTCAATTTCAGCTATGGCATCTTTTGTAAGATAGGGTTTAACTTTTTCATATAACTCATTAATTAAACCCAATTCTTCTTTTTCCAATGGAGCACCGGCTGCGCCATCTTCACAACAACCTCCCTTGCATTTGTCCAGGTCGCACACAAATTTTTTATCTATTATATCTTGCGTAATCAGAATATTGTCTATCACAATCATCCTTCAAAGGTAATCTTTCAAAAGCCTTTAACAAAGTTCTAACAGGGTGCTATATGGAGATTTTCATTTACCGGCATCCTAACCCTCAAACCGGCTGTATGCAAAATACAAGGATTCTCACTCTTCAACAATCAGCAAAAGTTTTATTCCAGATGATTTTCTGGGTACCTGTTATCGGGTTTAGTTTATTACTTATTTATAATACACTTCCCTATTTTTCATTCAGCAAAAATTTCAGCTTCATTGAAGAAAGAAGTTTTTTGTTTAAAAGTAGTTTTTATAATACCTGCTTTTATATTCATATAACAGCCGGAGCACTTTGCATAGGCGCTGCCCTTATCCAATTTTCGAGATATATCCTGAAAAAGTCAAAAGCAATTCATCGTTTTTCGGGCAAGATTTATGTTTTCGTTGTTCTCTTTCTTGGAGCACCCACCGGCCTGTACATGGCTTTTTTTGCCAAAGGAAGTTTTTGGGAAAGGGCTTTGTTCATTTTTATGGCCGGCTGGTGGTTCATTACCACTTTATACGGATTAAGTACAATTCATAAAAGAAATGTAATTGCACACAAAGTGTGGATGATCAGAAGCTATGCCATGGCAATGACAGCAGTTACTTTCCGGGTTTCTCACATAGTATTCTATCTGCTCGACTGGGGCCACCTTGAAAACTATGAATTTTCTCTCTGGATAAGCGTAGTAGGCAATATGCTTTTTGCAGAATGGATTATTTACCGTCAAAGCAGAAATTATTTAAAATCATTTTCTACCAGATAACAGATACTTTTTATTTAACCAATCAACTCCCGGAAGTAAAAAAAACATATCGGGTATTGATGCAAAAACCTAAAAAATGAAATCAATCTTTTACGCAGGTGCCATATTAATGATAGGTGCCAGCATTTACGGCTTTGTAGATTATAAAAAAACAAGTCGCAACAAAGAGTTTAAAAACATGTATGCAGAAAAAAAAGTTAGTGAGCCGGAGCCTGTCAACATTAACGATGTTGCAGCCCCTGTTACTAATATTGAAGAAAAGAATTCATCTGTAAAAAAGAAGGAAACAAAAACGACAGTTGTAAAAAACAAGAAATCGGTAAAGAAGGCAAGGAAAACAAGAAAGTTCAATACTGAACTTTTCAGCCGGGGCGCATTGGATGAACGCTATATTGAGCCAATAAAAGAAGAAAAGAAATCTGATAACCAAAAAATGAAAAAAGACTTTTGATTTTTTTTAAAATCCCTTTGTTCAAGCGAAGGGATTTTTACTTCCACTTAAGTGTATTAATCAGATGCTGCAAATCTTTCTTCAGAAAATCATTTACTATACCCAGCGAATCTGAATTAGGAGAAGCATTAAAATACAAAGCCCCTCTTAAAAAATGTTTTGTTGAGTCAGTAAGAAAAAACTGATTTGCTGTAGCCGTATTACCTCCCAGCGAAAAATAAATTCCTTCCGCCCCATTTGGTGTTTTCATCAGGCTGTCTTCAATACCACTTGCCATATCCACATGTTGCTGATAAGCCATTTTAAAACCATCTCTTACCAGCGAGTCAAAAATATTTTGCTTATTAATGGGCTTATAACTTATATGTATCCGGCCATTGAAACGGGGAAAATCAATATTAATCCACCAGTCACCGGCTTTATCCTCAAAAAAAGTGGTATCTCTTATTACATTGGCATACACAGGATATTCAAAGGAATAAGGATAGCCGGGTTGGTTAAATTCCTGGTATTTTTTTTCTGGAAAATCAATTTTAAAATAGCCTTTTCTTTTGCCCACAGAATAATCACTATTACAGGCAATCATAAATGCACTGATAAAAAAAGAAATGAAGATCAATTGCCGGGGAATTAGACTCATCAAATAAATATTATTTAGAGGTAATGGTTACTTTAATTTTTTGAATACGGTTATTGGTTGCCTGCAAAACAGTGAATTCAAAATCCCCACAGGGAAGAACTGTGTTTAACTCCGGAAATTCTCCGGCCACTTCCAGTACTAATCCGGCGAGAGAATCACTTTCCCCCTTTACCTGGTCAAAAGTATTTGCCGGAATTCGCATGAACTTACACAAATCATGTAGCATTGTCTTTCCTTCAAAAATATAATTGTTATCATCCAGTTTTTGATTGACTGTTTCCTCTTCATCAAATTCATCTTTTATCTCACCAATTACTTCTTCCAAAATATCTTCCATGGTTACAATGCCACTTGTTCCGCCAAATTCATCTACCACAATGGCAAAATGTATCCGCTTTTGCTGAAAGTCTTTCAGCAGGTCTTCAATTAACTTTGCCTCCGGCACAAAATAAGGCTGACGTACCAGTGAATGCCAGTCAAAATCCACCGGCTCATGCAGGTAAGGTATCAAATCCTTTGTATTTATGATGCCGGTTATTTCATCAAGGTTTCCTTTATACACCGGCAGGCGGGAATAATGAAGTTCCTTCACTCTTGTTATCAACTGGCCAAATGAAAAAGTAAAATCAACACCGCTTACATCCAGCCTGCTGCGCATAATTTGTTTCACTGATATATTTCCAAACTTCACAATTCCTTTCATAATATTTTTTTCTTCCTGCGATGCTTCTTTATCAGTTTTGAAATCAATAGCTTCATCCATTTCCTGAATTCTCATTGCCTGGGTTATATCTGCTCCGACCCTTTTACCAATTCCATCTGCCAGTGCCACAATCCAACTACTGATTTTTCGTAATAACAAATGCATCGACTCTACAACAACAGAGGAGCCATAAGCAAACCGGAGGTTATTTTGTGTAGCCCACACTTTGGGTAATACCTTTCCAAAGAAAACCAGTACGAAAGCTATAACCAGCACTTTAGTTAGCAACTCCGTTACAAATCCTATCTTCTGAAATGATATAAACTGATTGATCAAAAAGTTGGAGAGGACAATAATGCTGATGTTTACAAAGGTTCCGGCAATTAATAAGGAAGCATAGACTTCTTTTGGTTCTTCCAGCAAATCAACAATACGTTTGGCAGCACTATGCTCTTTAGTTTTAAGCATATTAATATCTTTCTTATTCAAAGAAAATAATGCTACTTCGGCTCCCGATATTGTAAAGGCAAGCAGTAATAATACCAGTAATATAATGGCCAGAAAAGGAATACTCACTGTTGTAACAGCCAGAAATATATAAGCTATATTTTCAAGACAGGAAATGAAAAACGGATGACTTTCCAATACAAGGAATTTTTATTATCAATTTCTGCAGAAAGGATAAATACAAATCCCGCTAAGCCGATAAGTACACAAAGTAAATGCATGTCTTTTTTTGTGGTAGCTGTGGCTATGTGGGAAACATCCAATCTCCGGATCACAAAGATATTGTATTTGACTTTTAAACTTAAAAAGGCAGGTTTTCAGAAGGATCCCCCATTGGCAGATCAGTACCGCTTATTCCTTCTGTTCCGCTATCACCCGTGCCAGTTGTGCCGCTTTCCGATTTCTTGTCCAACATTATTAAGTTATCACCTACCACCTCTGTAGCCATCTTTCTATGTCCGTCCTTATCATCCCAGCTCCTGGTTCTTAGTCGCCCTTCTATATAAACAAGACTACTTTTATGCAGGTATTTCTGGGCTAATTCAGCCAGGCCTCTCCAGAGAACAACAGTGTGCCATTCAGTTTGAGAAACCAGTTTACCGGTTCTATCTTTAAACGTTTCAGTAGTTGCCAGGGGAAATTTGGCTACAGCAATATTTCCTTCCAGATACTGTACTTCAGGCTCTTTTCCCAGGTTGCCAATCAGCATTACTCGGTTTACGCCTCTCATATGCTTATTCTTTAAGCCCACCCCAATAAAATGAGGCAGGAAGGGTTAAAATAATAATTTCAGGCTGCAAAGCCTCTTAAAGTTAAGTTTTTTGGAGATATTATAAAAGTAAAATCTGTGACTGAAGTCATTCTATAGTCACCCCGAATTATAATATCAATGGTTTAATAAATGATTTCTACAATTTATTAATCAATTTTTTTTGATCAATAAAATATTGGTTTATAATTCCAGGGAATGACTTATTAACTAATAGTTTTCTATCCAGCCAAACCCAATCATTAATAATCTTCGGCTTTCCTTGCAATTTAATTTTTATAAAAAAACAGGAGATATGCTGGTGAGAAAGTTGCTGTTTATATAATGTTGAAACAGATTGCTGTTTATCCATTTTTTCTAATTTCCATTTCTTCTTCACCGCTAATTGAAAAATGGCGTTTATATCTGCTTCTGTGCCAGCCTCTATCAAAGGGAATTCATACAAACTTTGCCAGATATCTTTTGCTATTCGTTTACGAATTGCTATCTCATTTTTATGTTCCAATAAAAAATAATAAAACCATCTTTTTTTAACTGAGGTCTTCTTTTCTTTAATCGGCAACTCATTCACTTTATGCTGAAGGTAGGCTGCACATTTTTTCCGGAAAATACACTCAATACAAAGTGGTGTGGCCGGTTTGCAAACCATTGCTCCAAAATCCATGATAGCCTGGTTATATATCCCGGGTTGCTTTTTGTCCAGTAATTCATTCGCCAGCGTTGTAAAAAGTTTTTTCCCCTCAGTTGAGTCAATCGGTTTATCTATGCCAAAAACTCTTGAAAGTACCCGGAACACATTCCCATCCACTACTGCATAAGGAAGATTAAAGGCAAATGAGGAAATAGCGGCCGCAGTGTAAGGACCAATACCTTTCAATGCCTTAATAGCTTCATAACTATCAGGAAACTGGCCGTTCAATTCTTTTGAAATATACCTTGCCGTGATAATTAAATTTCTGCAACGGGAATAATAACCTAATCCTTCCCACATTTTAAAAATTTTTTCATCTGATGCTTTTGCCAGTTTATGTACAGTTGGAAATGCATTTATAAAATTTTTGTAATAACTAAGTCCCTGTTCCACTCTTGTTTGCTGCAGAATAATTTCGCTGATCCAGATTTTATACGCATCCTTTTCCCCTTTCCAGGGCATTTGACGATTATTGACTTCTTTGTTCCATTTTAATAAACGGGACATAAAGTCAGTTTTCATTAGTACTGGATTGCTTTTTTTCATTTTTTCTTTAATAGTTCAATTTTTATTAATAAATATCAGTTATTTTATCCGGACAGGTGAATATCGGGTTAAAAAAATTATTGTTATTTAGTTGATAATCATATTATTTTGTCATAAATTGGTCTTTGTAAAACATTAAAAACTCGTAAAAATGAGAAAAGCCGACCTGGTAAATCAGATTTCTGAAAAAACAGGCATACCAAAGGTAGATGTGCTTGTTACACTTGAAACAATGTTCAAGGAAGTAAAAGACACCC
>JBARSW010000485.1:0-2020 GCA_049644925.1 Chitinophagaceae bacterium
ATTATTAACCGGTTGATGGAAGAGTATAGCTTATTTAGCCTGGAACAAAAAAAATTATCCTCTGACCAGACATTAGTTTTTATAGAAGACAGGCTGGTTGATATCTGTCATAAATTAGATAGTGTACAACAAATGTATCTTGATTACCAGGGAAAGTATAATATTATTGATGCAGAAACCCAGTCTTCAAAGTATTTCGAAATAATTGGTGAATCAGATAAATCCATTAACGAACAAACCCTGAAGTTGAATGTAGCAGAAATGGTAGACAGCTATCTTGCGGATAAAAAAAATGAATTTACCCGTATTGTGGTTCCCTCTACTCTTGGACTGGAGGATCCTACCCTGAATGAACTTGTAGGAGGATATAATAAAGCTCAGTTAGAAAGAAAACAGCTATTAGATGGTAATGTTCCTGTGGGCAACCCGGCCGTTAAAGAAATAGACGGACAGATTGAAAAGATGAGGGTTAGTATCCGGGAAAACCTGCGGAATATTAAATTGGCTACTAACTCTGTTGTAAACCGCAGCCGGCAATTAAGCGGACAGGGGGAAACCCAGTTGAAGGCTATGCCGGAAAAAGTAAAGGAACTGGCAGAAATAAAAAGACAGCTGGAGACTTACCTCGGGTTATATAAACTTTTTACAGAGAAAAAAGAAGAGACAGCTATTTCCAGGGCATCAACGGTTCCCAATTCAAGTATAATAGACAAAGCATATCCCCCCGGCAGCCCCATTAAACCTAAACGAAAAACGATACAGGTAATGGCCGTTTTGCTGGGTCTTGCTATTCCTGCACTTTTCATTTTTGCTGCTGAAATACTGAACGACAAAGTAAGTACCCGGTATGATGTGGAGAAACTAACGGAGGCGCCTATACTTGGGGAAATCGGGCACTCTTATTCAGATACCACCCTGGTAGTCAGTAAAACCACCCGAAGCATGGTAGCTGAACAATTCCGTATCATCCGTTCTAACCTGCAGTATATCCTTCACAATAAAGAAAAATCAGTAATTCTTGCCACTTCAACATTCAGTGGAGAAGGCAAATCTTATATAAGTACCAATATGGGGGCCGTATTGGCACTGGCCGGTAAAAAAACAATTGTTCTGGAGTTTGATATCCGTAAGCCCAAAGTTTTATCCGGATTAGGTATTGCCAGAGGGCCGGGCATCACCAACTACCTGGTAGGCAAGGCGAATTTGCCTGACCTGGTAAAACCGGTACCGGAACATGAAAATCTATTTGTTATGGGTTGTGGACCTATCCCACCTAACCCTGCAGAATTATTACTGGATTCCAAAATGGATGATTTGTTTAAATGGCTCCGTGAAAATTTTGATATGGTAATAATTGACACTGCACCCGTTGGAATGGTAAGTGATGCAATGACACTGGGAAAATATGCCGATGCTTCTTTATACCTGGTTCGGCAGGGTCATACTTTCAAAAAGCAGGTTGCCCTGATTGATGAGTTTTATAAAGAGAAAAAATTGCCCAGGGTTTCGATTATTATCAATGATGTTAAATTAAAAACCGGCTATGGTTATTACGGATATGGACGTTATGGCTATGGTTATGGCTATGGTTA
Source organism: Chitinophagaceae bacterium (assembly GCA_049644925.1). GTDB lineage: Bacteria > Bacteroidota > Bacteroidia > Chitinophagales > Chitinophagaceae > JJ008. The sequence continues at coordinate 1,593 of JBARSW010000485.1, forward strand.
TGGAAGCTATTACGAAGAAGAAGCTGCTCCAGCAAATATTTTTGAGAAAATTCTTGGATGGTTTGATGTAAGGCGGTTATTTGGAATGAAAAAGAGGAGAAGAAAGGGTTGAGTTTTGAAGGTTGTTTAATATGGTTTAACGTGGTTGAATGTTGTTGAAAGTGCTTTAAGGTGGTTTAAGGTTGTTGAATGTGGTTGAATGATTGTTGAAAGTTGTTGAAAATGGTTTAAGGTGGTTGAATGATTGTTTAAGGTGGTTGAATGGTTGTTTAAGGTGGTTTAATGTGGTTTGAAATGGTTGAAGGTGGTTGAATGATTGTTTATAGTGGTTATATAAATTAAGCTCTTATTTATGAAAGTATTGGTTACAGGTGGCGCCGGTTTTATCGGTTCCAATCTAGTTGAAAGTTTATTACAGGATGCAAGAG
>JBARSW010000486.1:0-3009 GCA_049644925.1 Chitinophagaceae bacterium
ACTTTGATCTGCTCAACTGGTGGCTTAACAGTGAGCCGGTAGAAGTAAGCGCCTATGGTTCGCTGGAACATTATGGAAAAAATAATGCCTTCCGGGGAACAAAATGCCGTGGTTGTGAGCATAAAGAGAAATGTAAATTCTTCTGGGATATTACAAAAGACAATCGGCTTGTAGATTTATACGTTAAGAATGAGCAGCATGATGGTTACATCAGAGATGGCTGTGTGTGGAGTAACGAAATTGATATTTATGACAAAATGAGTGCACAAATTATTTATGCTAATGGGGTAACAGCCAATTATTCACTCACCACTTATTCTCCATATGAAGGATGGCAGATTGCTTTTAACGGAACAAAGGGACGGATAGAGACATGGGAAGATATTCCTTACCTGCAAAAAATTCCAGATGATCAATCAAAACACCATGCCGTAGAAATGAGCCAGGCTGATGATGCAATTCCCGGCCAGGTAAGAGAAATTATTGCTATGGATAATTTTTCTAAAGAATATGAAGTATATACAACTGCAAAAATAAAAGGGGGACATGGCGGTGGCGACATTCGTATGCAACGAAGAATTTTTACCGATACCAACGATAATCCTCATCATGTTATGGCCGGAACAAGAGAAGGGGCTATGTCAATACTGATTGGAATAGCAGCAAGAAAAAGTATTGAATTGAAGCGGCCGGTTAAAATTGCCGAGCTGACTGATTTAAAACCAATGGCTAAAAGATATTAAGAGAATCGGTCACGAATGCACTAATGTTTGCATTGTATTTACGAAAATAATTAGTGCATTCGTGGCTCAAAATAAACTATATGAAAAAAGCAGGCTTATTAATTATTGTTACATTTTTGGGCGTCATTCTATTTGCCCAATCAAAAAAAGAAAACCAGGTTGTTGAAGCCAATGAGCAATTAAGAAAAGCAATGGTTGATGCGGATAAAGCCCAATTGGAAAAACTGGTATCCGAAAAACTTAGCTATGGACACAGTGGCGGGCACATAGATGATAAAAAGGAATTTGTAGAAAAGATAACCAGTGGCAAATCTGATTTTGTTGCAATTGATTTGACAGAACAAACGGTAAGTGTAAGTAGTAAGACCGCAATTGTCCGCCACATTTTAACGGCAAAAACTAACGATGGAGGAAAGCCGGGTGAGGTACACCTGAGAGTGATGTTGGTTTGGCAAAAAATGGCGGGAAAATGGAAATTACTGGCCAGGCAGGCTGTTAAAATTGTTTAGAAAAGTTCTGTTATTGTTGAGGAAAATAGAATGCAGAAAATGGTACCGTTCCCGGCAACGATTGCGTAAATAAACAGTTGCAAAACGTTGATTTGCAGCTAATATCTGATTAGTCTTGTATAACGAAAGCCGGCCATTTACCGGCCAAAATAGCCAATGAAAAAAATCCTGATAATCCTCGCTTTTTGTTTTCCACTTTTGTCCATCGCACAAAACAGAAAACTCCCCATTGTTATTAGCCCGAAGTTTAAAAAAGACACACTGAACATTAAAAAATTTGGCGCTGTTTCGGATGGCTATACATTAAATACCAAAAGTATTAATGAAGCTATTGATGCACTGTCCAAAAAAGGAGGCGGTGTAATACTTGTGCCTTCCGGTTTATGGCTAACAGGCCCGGTTGTTTTAAAAAGCAATATTAACCTGCACCTGTCTTATGGAGCTACTTTGTTATTTACAGAAGATAAAAGTCAGTATCCTTTAATAAAAGCAAACTGGGAAGGATTACCGCAAATGCGAAACCAATCTCCTATTTCAGCAACAGGAGTAAATAATATTGCAATAACCGGCAAAGGAATTATAGATGGCAACGGAGACCCATGGAGAGCAGTAAAAAGTGATAAATTAACGGCGAGTCAATGGAAAAAATTAGTGGCATCAGGTGGTGTATTAAGCGAAGACAAAAAAACATGGTATCCTTCAGAAGGATTCTTAAAGGGTTCCAAAATGCCTGCAAATCCGGGCTTAATCACTCCGGATAAAGATGCTGCTTTTTACGAAGGCATTAAAGATTTTCTTCGTCCCAATCTGGTACTGCTAACTAATTGTAAACACATTTTACTGGAAGGCGTTACTTTTCAAAATTCTCCGGCATGGTGTCTCCATCCGTTGATGAGTGAACACCTGACTGTAAGAAACGTTTTTGTAAAAAATCCCTGGTATGCACAAAATGGTGATGGGATAGATGTAGAAAGCTGTAAAAATGTTTTAATTGAGAATTCAATTTTTGATGTAGGCGATGATGCGCTGTGTATTAAAAGTGGCCGTGATGCGGAAGGCAGAAAAAGAGCCATGCCCACTCAGGATGTAATCATCAGGGGATGTACCGTTTATTCATCACATGGCGGATTTGTTATTGGCAGCGAAATGAGTGGTGGGGCAAAAAACATTTATGTCAGCAATTGCACATTTATAGGCGCAGATATCGGCCTTCGTTTCAAAACCACCAGGGGCCGTGGTGGTGTGGTGGAGAATATTTTTATCAATAACATTTACATGAAAGATATTCCTGCAGAAGCCATTTTGTTTGATATGTACTATATGGCAAAAGATCCGGTGGCATTGGCGGGAGAAAAAAGAGAATTGCCAAAAGTGGAAATGAAACCGGTAGATGAAACAACTCCTTCATTCAGAAATTTTCATATCAGCAATGTGTATTGTAATGGAGCAGCAAAAGCCATCTTCATCAGGGGATTACCTGAAATGCATGTAAAAGATATTGTTCTGGAAAACATGGTACTGCAGGCAGACAAGGGAATTGATATACAGGAAGCAACCGGTATTACTTTTAAAAACATTAAAGTCATCAGTAAGGAAACTGATCCTGTTATTGATATAGTGCAGAGTGATAAACTGCTTTTTAACAACATAACCTATAAAGAAGGTAGTAAACTTCTTTTCCGCATTAATGGAGAAAGAAGCAGCAATATCATCATTAAAAATACAGATGCTTCCGGGGCAAAAGAAAAAATTACTTA
>JBARSW010000487.1:0-1660 GCA_049644925.1 Chitinophagaceae bacterium
AGTTAGTGGACAAGGCCGCACAATTACCCAACGACATCCGCTGGCATTTTATCGGTCACCTTCAAACTAATAAAGTAAAGTTAATTGCACACTTTGTGCAACTCATCCATGGTGTTGACAGTCTGAAATTGTTGAAAGAGATCAACAAAGAAGGGGCAAAATATAATCGGGTGATTGATTGTTTACTGCAAATGCATATTGCACAGGAAGAAACTAAATTTGGCTTAGATGAAACAGAAATGAAATTAATAATGCAGGAAATTGAAATTTTGAAATTGGAAAATATTCGGATTTGCGGACTAATGGGAATGGCTAGCTTCACGGAAAATAGGAGTGTTGTTAGAGAGGAATTTCGAAAACTAAAAGAAATTTTTGATTGCTACTCCAAACTTCAAACCTCAAGTTTCAAATTTCAAACACTCTCAATGGGTATGAGCAGTGACTTCAATGTGGCTATTGAAGAGGGAAGTACAATGGTAAGGATTGGAAGTTTGTTGTTTGGTGAAAGAGGTAAGTCTGGAATTTAAAAGATTTGTCATTCTCTTATTCGGAATATTTGTATATTATATCCTCTAAAACACTTCTATGCGGATAGTTATTTACTTTCTGGTACTATTTTATTGTATTTCGGTACAGGGGCAGCAGCAAAGGGATACCATTCTTAAACGTTGCCCCGTCGCTATTACTGATACCGTTAGTGTTAATAATTTCTTTATTGAAGGATTACCTGCAACATTGAAAGTTTACAGGGTTAAAGGGAAACTGACGATTCAGGTACAGCAAAAGGACCAGTTTTTTACTTTGTTTTTTCATGAAAAGAAGTTAAAAAATACTACTTACGATATTACGAGGGGATCTGGTGGCAGGGGCGAAGTAGAAGCAACCTATTCATTCAAATCCGGGGATCAGGCATCTTATATTAATGTTTCCAGTGGTAAAGTTGTATCAGTTTTTGACAAAGAAAAAAACATGTGGCGAATTAAAGTAAATGGAATGATAGCTAATATGGTTGACAAATCTGTTACTTACTACAGGGCCCGGGGTGATTTTTATATCTTGTAATATTGGTTCTGCACTTCAGGATTTCATTGAATGGTTGCTCTTTCAGCAACCATAATTATTTTGTATATTTAGTATAGTTAAAAAATGAGGTTACCATTTTTTGAAGGTGATGCATGCGGTATTCAATAATTATATTGTTTATTCTTTTATCAGGGCTTCAGGTGTCTTCGCAAAACACTCTGGCTATACTTTCCAGCCAGTTAACAGCATCATGTAAAAATGATCGTGAAAAGGTTTCTGCAATTTTCAGATGGATCACTGAAAATATTTCTTATAAAATTACACCCCGTAATAGAACCAGGATAATGGGAAAGTCGTCTCATCTTTTTTCAAAGTATGAAGATGGAATCACAGAAGACACCGGGGCATTAAAACCACTTAATGAAAGAGTTGCTATTGAAGTTCTAAAAAGAAAAGAAGCCGTATGTGATGGGTATGCCCGGCTTTTTTCTACTCTTTGTTCCTATACAGGTATACAATCAGAAATAATTGTGGGGTATGCCAGGAGCAATGAAAATAAACCAGGTTTAAAATTTGGCGTGAACCATTATTGGAATGCTGTTTATTTTGAAGGAGGATGGCATTTATTGGATGCAAC
>JBARSW010000488.1:0-2518 GCA_049644925.1 Chitinophagaceae bacterium
CATAAAATATTGATTAATTACACCCGTCATGTAACACAATACCAGGTCATTAATTATGAGGATTTATTTTTGGATAAGGTATTTGATTCAGCATTTTATAATAAAATTGTTTTATTTGGTTACATCAATAATGATCCAAACGACATTACCGACAAAAAATTTACACCGATGAACGAGCGGTATTATGGGAAATCGGTGCCTGACATGAATGGAATTGTTGTGCATGCCAATATTATTTCTATGGTATTGGAAAATAACTACGTAAAAAAGTTACCTTCGTGGCTACCCTGGTTATTTGCATTTTTGGTTTGTTGGCTTCACATGTCATTCTTTATCCATTATTACCTGGAAAGCCATATTTGGTTCCATTTAGCAGCAAAAATAGCACAGGTAGCTTCAGCTATCTTCTTTGTCTGGCTTGGCATTTTCTTATATGACAGGTACAGGATTAAATTGGATATGAAAATGAGCCTGATTGTAATTGTAATGGCTGTTGACGTAATCTATTTTTATGAAGCCTGGGCAACCTGGATGCATAAAAAATTTAATTATAATACGGTGTTTAAACCGCACCACCATTAATATTTCATTGATTAAACCTTAAACAAAAAAGATGAAAAAACTACTTCCCCTTATCCTTCTTTTCAGTTATTCAGGATTTGTGTATGCACAAAACAGCAGCTTTCTGCTATATAGCTTTAAAGGAAATGTATCTGTTATTGAAAACAATATAGAAGGCAAAGCAAAAGTGGGCAAAACTGTTAATAGTGCTGCCTCTATTAAAATTGCTCCGAATTCAGCCGTTACACTTATCTGTAATGAGGCGGCGATGTTTACTCTTACCAAGGCCGGAACATATCCATTAAGTAAGTTTGGCGATTCCTGTAAAGTAAGCAGCAATTCAGTAAGTGCCAATTATGTAAAATATGTATGGGCGCAAATGACAAAATCCAGCGGATCTGCGGGCAGCAACCGTAAGAATTATATGAATACGGTGGGGGCAGTAAGCCGTTCCATCAACAATATATGGGTTGACCCAAGGCTTGATACGGTGAACTATTCTGGCGGAGATTTCCCCTTATCCTGGAAATCATATGCTGAAGCAAAAGACTTTACTTTCATGCTTTTCTCCATGGATAATATTGCAGAACCTTTTTACACCAATAATGTAAATAAATTAAAAATTTCCATCCCTGCTTTTGTAAATAAAATGAATGCCGGAACAAGTTATTTCTGGATTTCTGCCGTAAAAGGAGAAGAAAATGAAGAAAGAAAGGTTTTGAACTATGTCACAAAAGAAACTTTCAATGCAGTATTAGAAAACATCAAAAAACAAAATACTGCTTTTGAAGCTCCTGCTGAACAAGCTTACCGGATAGCCTTTATGCTGGAAGATGGTCACTATCTTGCAGAAGCTTTGCAATACTATACCAAAGCAGCTACATTAGATCCGGTGAATTCATTATACCGTTCTACCCTGATGTCTTTTAAGAAAGATTACGAAATAAAGTAGTTAATAAATATCGTATTTCTGGAAGCCACTGTCAATTGCAGTGGCTTTCTTATTTTTACCTATCCTCCCGATTGGGAAATTCACTAAGCTTCCCATCAGGATTTGTAAATGAAGATTTCCTTCTGGTCAATTGGTAAAGCCAATGAAACTTATATAAAAGAAGGTGTGGAAGATTTCACCAGCCGCATCTCAAGATATTATAAAGTAGAATGGAACATAATTCCCGTTCCTAAAAATGCGGGTTTGATGAGTGAAATTGATCTGAAAAGAAAAGAGGGTGAAATAATATTGGATTGGTTGAAAAAAGATGATTACCTCGTTGTACTGGACGAAAGGGGAAAACAATTTAGTTCGGAAGGGCTTGCCGGTTTTTTACAGGCAAGAGCAAATGAGAGTATAAAACAAATTGTTTTTTTAATCGGTGGTGCTTTTGGTGTTGATGAGATTGTATTAAAAAGAGCTAATTACAAATGGAGTTTGTCGCAGTTGGTTTTCCCCCATCAACTGGTCAGGTTGATACTGGCCGAGCAGGTTTACAGGGCCTGTACAATTTTAAAAAACGAAAAGTATCATCATAAATAAATTACTTCGTTTCAGATTTTGAATTTTAGACTATATATTTATTAAATGGAATTTACAATCACCCTCGTAATCGTAATTGCTACCTGTGCTGTCTCTATCGGGGCTTTTAATAGTGAAAAAATTAAAAATGACCTGATATTTTATCCTCCCCTGATAAACCGGGGGCAGATATACCGTTTCATCACTCATGGTTTTATACATGCAGATGCAATGCATCTTATTTTTAATATGCTGGCATTGTATTCATTTGGAGAAGTGATAGAACAGTATTTCGCATTTCCAGTGGTTTTTGGAGAGAATGGGAAAATTATTTACCTCTTACTTTATTTTTCTGCCCTGATTGTTTCTTCAATTCCTGATTATATTAAACACCGATCCAACTATCATTACCGGTCCCTTGGAGCTTCAGGTGCAGTATCTGCT
>JBARSW010000489.1:0-1860 GCA_049644925.1 Chitinophagaceae bacterium
GCAATTACAATGGAGGTTCTTCCTTTTATCAGTGTATCAATGGCATGCTGAATCAGCATTTCACTTTCTGTATCTACCGATGAAGTAGCCTCATCCAGGATGAGTATAGATGGATTGTATAGCATTGCCCTGATAAACGATAATAACTGCCGCTGACCCATTGACAAAGTGGCGCCTCTTTCCATCACATTATAATCGTACCCGCCGGGTAAACGCATGATAAAATCATGCATCTCAATCAACTTAGCCGCTTCAATCACTTTTTCCCGGCTGATATTTGAATTACGAAGTGTAATGTTATCTATTACCGAACCCGAAAAAAGAAATACATCCTGCAGCACCACACCAATATTTTTACGGAGTATTACGGGGTCATACTCTTCTATGGGCACATCATCAATTTTAATACTTCCTTGCTGAATATGGTACAACCTGTTTATCAAACTGATGATGGTCGTTTTTCCGCTACCTGTATGTCCTACCAGCGCAACTGTTTCTCCGGGACTAACGCTAAAAGACACTTCTTTTAGTACCGGTACGCCGGGATTGTATTCAAATACTACTTTTTCAAAATCAATCTTGCCTTTTACAATTTCAGGTTTATAAGCATTCGCTGTTGCAGGCGGTGTAAAGTCTTCGTTATCCAGTACTTTAAATACTCTTTCGCTGGCAATGATGCCCATTTGCAGCACATTAAATTTATCTGCAATTACCCGCAACGGTCGGAACAACAGGTTCAGGCAAAGAATAAATGAAATAATAGTTCCTGCTTCCGCTTTCTGGCCCGAGCCATACCAGACTATCAGACCGATAGAAAGTGCCAGTACTATTTCTACCAATGGAAAGAAAACAGAATAGGCAAATATGGCTTTGATATTGGCATTGCGATGTTCCCTGTTTATCTTTTTGAATTTGTCCAGTTCTCTCTCTTCTGCTGCAAAAGCCTGTACGATTGACATTCCAGTTAAATGCTCCTGTACAAAAGCATTGAGGGACGCTACTGCATTCCTTACTTTATGAAAAGACTTATTTATACTTTCTTTAAAATAATAAGTGGCGATAACAATAATCGGAAAGGGTATCAATGCAATAAAGGTGAGCTGCCAGTCGGACCAGAACATAAAGCCCAGTACACAAATAATGGAAAGCAGGTCGGCAATGATAGGAACCAGCCCATCCGAAAAAATATCATTTACAGATTCAATATCATTGATCGTTCGGGTGGTAAGTGTACCAATAGGTGTTTTATCAAATTGAGAAAGATTTAATCCCAGTACTTTTTTAAAGGTTGCCACTCTCATATCTTTTACCACCGACTGGCCGAGGGAAGCAGTAGTGAATGAAAACAAAAATCGCAAGGCAGTTTCTACCAGTATTAAACCAATCTGAATAATAGTAATATTAATAAGCATCGCCACCATTTCATTGGCTATGTATTTATTAACGGTAAGCTGAATCAACATAGGCCGAAGCGGTGTGATGAGGGCCAGCAGTATAGCCATTACAACCGACAGGTAAAACTTTTTCTTATATGGTGATGCATACTGAAACACCCGCCGCAGTAAGGCAAAGTCGAAGAATTGTTTTTTGGATTCAGTCAATGTGGATGATTATTTAAGTGAATTAGCAAAGCTAAGCTAAGAGGAGAAAGGAGTAAAAGAGAAAAGGAGAATAGCGAACCACCTCTTTTTCTCCTTTCCTCATTTAAACTCTTAGCCTATTCTTCCATTGCTATCTTATAAGCCTTGATAAATAATGCACCCAGATTTTTATGCGGAGGAACATAGTCTTCAAATATTTTATCGGTAGCCATTTTGCCCAGTTCTTTCCAGAAAGGGATCCATTGAATATCACTGCCCA
>JBARSW010000490.1:0-3338 GCA_049644925.1 Chitinophagaceae bacterium
ACCAGACTTTTTGCTGTACGCTAATCCATATGCACTGCCGATGTAACTGGCCGCCAGTGTTCTTGTTGCGGGTGTTGTGGTGGTTACTGTGTTATTATTGGCAGTATAAGGCAATCCTTCAAGTACAGACCTTGTCGTAGCTGTTCCGCTTACGGCAGCAGTTGGATCACCTAATACATGTCTTACAGCATAAAAATATGTATAGTAATTAATAGAAGGCTTTACGTATTCAGAAGGATTGTTAATGGCATAGTTGTTTCCAGTAGAACCTCCATTCACAAAACGTACTGCACTGCCATATACATTACCACTATTGGAGCTGAAATCTATGTTTGGATTTAATCCACAGGTTGATGTTACAATAAACTCCAGTCTTACAGCTGTACCATTGGTTATTGAACCTGTGTTTGAACCAGGAGTTCCATTATATGTACTTCCTGTTAGTGGAATGCTGAAAGTACCAGTTGATGTGGTTGTGTAGGAGGCTACTAATACATCAATACCGTTGTAGCATTCACGATAATGCCTGGCACAACAGGTTCAACAAAAGTACCCGATGTGTTTTCCCGGGTGCCATTACCATTAAAATCACGGAATACTGACCCTGTGGTTTGGGCATTAGATACAACATTAAAACTTACTGCTGCAGATAGCAGCAGAAAAAATTTGGTAAAATTTTTCATGCTCAAAAACAATTATTAATAATCAAAAAAATAAAGCCCGATACAAAAGGGTCTTTCCGGGCAGAATTATGGATTTTAAGTCGGCAAATATATATATATATTTAAGAACTAATTCTACAAAATATTTTACTCTACAGTAATAAAACTTCAACCCCTTCAATATTAATTTTATAGAGGATAAAATTAAAAAAGCTCATTTACCTGCCACCTAGATAAAAAAATATTACTCGTGAAGATATAATAGGAAACCATTTCTGATTAAAATTTTAGACAGGCAGGGCAAATTGTGGGTTAAGTTGGCTGAAAATGGGGATGAATAATTTCTGAAAACTGGAAATGATAAGACAAGCGGAAGGATGGCAAGATTTACTTTCTATTTGAAATTCATCCATTTCTTCTCTTCATCATTCCAGTACCAGGTATAAATAGTTTCCTGCCTTTCAGATGGGGCAGTTAGATTGAAATCAAACTCAACGGCATAAACCTGCATTTGTCCCATTTTTTCAAACCTGATACGCCGCACTTTATCGTCACCCCTGGGGCCAAGATCGTCAAGTGAGAATTCAAATTTTCTGTTTCCGGAAAACTTACCGTTTTTATTCAACGTAATAGAATAAACAGCTGAGTTGCGGGCACTGCCAAAATATAATTTTCGCTTTCCGGATATATAAGAAATACCCATCCCCAGTACATCTAACCCGTTATGTTTATCAATAATTTTTCCGGTAAGGCCATCTACTGCATAAATACATCCTTTCTCCTGACGGCGGTCGCTGCCCTGTACCGTAGAAACATACAATGTATTCGTTTCACATAAATAAGCAAATCCTAAAATGCCATAGGGATTAGTAACTGAAATAGAATCTGCAACCGGTAATTCCACGAAAGGTTTCATCTCACCGGTATTGCCATCTACCCTGTAAATAATATTCTGTCTGGAAGTTGGATTATTCAACAGGCTTATTACCGGAATGGGCCCTACAAAACAATTACCCTGTGGGTCAACCAATATTGGCCCTACCCAACCTGCCATTTTCCAGGAAGGATGCTGGTATCTTCTGCTTTGTCCGCTTTGACTATTTTCAATCAGTTGTAAACCCATCTGCCTGGTTTCTGTAGTGCTGAAAGCAACCCGGCTAACATCCAGGCCAGTTGATTTGACAAATGCCGGCTGTCTTTTACAATTATTGTCCCGGTATTCCACTTCTTCCTCTTTGCAGGAGGTGAGTAATAAAATACTATGCAACAAGAAGATTGTAATTAAGTAAAAAGGCTTCTTTCTCATTTTTGTCATTTAACCGGAACAAACATGGGACCTGCAAAACAAGGATAGGTTTTGGTAACATACACTCCATTTTCCAAAACTGATTCTGCCCAGCAATACTCCCTTCCTTTGGTATCATCATTTTTCAATTGCGCCACATACCACACCACCAGTTTTTTATTTTGAATATTTTCCGGAGATGGTTCTATGAATTTTTCGGGACCCTGGTGATAATCTGTATTACAGCATGGCCCAATAGTTACCAAATCAGTTTCGCCTTCATCTTTCAATGGATTGTTTAATGATACATATACATAAGAATTGTCGCCCCTCCCCCCATCATTAAATTGCCCTTTACCAGGTGCCATAAAATAACCTGAGGCACCACCTGTCAACTTATACTGGTAACCCTCAGATGTATATACTGTAGTAGCCTGCTGTAATTGCCATTTTTCGGTTGACCAGTTTGTCCAGTCGCTGCCATTCCATTCCGCAAAATTATTTTGTGGCTCTGCAAAAGCAATCCTGAAAACCGGCCTGTAAGTAGCATCATTGCCACATCCCCTTCCAATGTTTGCACCTGCAACCCTAAATCTTCCGTCTTTATAAAATTCATATCGCTGACGATAGTTATAATTACAAGGGGTGGGCCAGAGTACACTACGGTACATCTGTTCCAAAACAAAACCAACAATCCCTCCTGTGTCATCTTTTAACATCATTACTTTAGGTATTTCATAAGCAACAACAGCTGACTGTGAAAAATAGGGACAGCCTACTGCATCACTGTAACCAAAACCATCGGTGCCACTGTAACTAACATGCCAGTCTACCAGTTTTGCATTTTGTAAAACAGATTTTCCATTAAATGATACATCTGATATACGCAGTCCATCACTGCTGGTAAGAATATATTTCATCTTCCAGCCATCTTTTTCCAGGGCATTTTCCTGTTCACAAAAACAAGCGGTTATTTTATCGTCCTGCAATCTTTTTTCTGTTACCATAGGTGCAGCCGGTCCTGAATTACCCACTTTTGTCCATCTGAGGCCGACCACTTTATGATCGGTGAGATCAACAATTACCCATAAAGCTTTTCCATCTTTTACAAATGTTGGAGCAACACAAAGGTGATGGCTTCTTTCGCAACGGGTTCGGTTAAGTGCAGTTTTTGTACTGGCCATGTTGGCATTTTTTTCATCAGGTTTAAAGCCTAATGCACCCTGTACATCTGGTGATTCAACTGCTATCTTTAATGCCAGATCAATTAAATGCTTTGGAATATCCGGTTGTGCCTGCTCCTGGTATGTACTTGAAAGTACTTTTTGTTGTTTTACATCAACAATGGCAGTGCTGGATAAGTTAATGGCGTAGTTATACATTTCTACCCG
>JBARSW010000491.1:0-29218 GCA_049644925.1 Chitinophagaceae bacterium
CGGTAGTTTATTAGTAGCAAAATATGGCAAAGGTTGGTTTACTTATACAGGGATTGTTTTCTTCAGGGAGTTGCCGGCTGGTGTACCGGGAGCTTTCAGACTGTTGGCAAATATTATTGCGCTAAATAGGAAAAAAGGATTTTAAAAATCAATATTTAAATCTCCCCCGCAAGGGGAAAATTACGGTGCCTACTATAAATTGAAGATTACTTATTATGAGTGAAGAAAGAAAACCAAGCATACGAAGAGGGGAGATGGCTTTTATTTTTGCTATCATTCTTGGACTTGCACTTGGAATAATGATCAAGAAAGTAAAAATTGGGATATTGATTGGTTTGGTATTGGGGATTCTCATACTTTTTACCGGATGGCTAAGAACCAAAAGGAAATAGAAAAATGGAACAACCAGATAATGATAAAGCACCATTGTTTAAAAGCTGGAAAGGCTGGTATATTTTTGTAATCATCTTCCTGCTGTTACTAATCGTTTTGTTTTATTTATTTACTAAACGATTCTCATGAGCCAGTTAGATTGGATAGTTTTGATTGTAACACTACTGGCCATCATTTCTTATGGCTTATATAAAAGCCGTACTTCCCGCAATCTTGAAGGTTATTTTTTAAGCAACCGGAGTATGCCCTGGGGCCTTGTATTGTTAAGTATAATGGGTACGCAGGCAAGTGCCATCACTTTTTTATCAGCACCCGGGCAGGCTTATACCGATGGTATGCGGTTTGTTCAATATTATTTCGGTATACCATTGGCCATGGTAGTTATTTGTATTTTTTTCGTCCCTATTTTCAGCCGGTTAAAAGTTTATACAGCCTATGAGTACCTGGAGAACCGGTTTGATGGAAAGACAAGAACCCTTACGTCTTTTTTATTTTTATTACAAAGAGGTTTATCAACCGGTATCAGTGTATTTGCCCCCTCCATTATTCTTTCTTCATTATTTGGGTGGAATATATATTATACAAATATCCTGATGGGAGGATTGCTTATTATTTACACGGTGAGTGGCGGAGCAAAAGCCGTTGCTTATACACAGCAATTACAACTGGTTATCATCTTTACGGGAATGTTCCTGGCAGGTTATATGGTGGTAAACATGTTGCCGGCAAATGTGAGTTTTATTGATGCATTGCAGGTGAGTGGTAAAATGGGAAAATTGAATGTGATTACAACAGGTTTTGAAAATGGGAAATTCAATTGGAGCGATCAGTATAATTTACTGAGTGGCCTGGTTGGCGGATTTTTTCTTGCCCTTTCCTATTTTGGTACTGATCAAAGCCAGGTAGGCCGTTATCTAACGGCAAAATCTTTAAAAGAAAGCCGGCTTGGATTATTGATGAATGGACTGGTGAAAGTACCTATGCAGTTTGCCATCTTATTGATAGGAGCATTGGTTTTTACATTTTATCAATTTAACAAAGCCCCGATTTTTTTTAACCAGGTACAGGAAAAAAAGTTGGAACAATCGGTATATAAGGATTCTTTTCTGCTGGTGAAGCAACAGTATGATTCAATTACTGTGCAAAAACAAAAAATGGTAATTGATTATTCCGCTGCAACAGATAGCGATGACAGGAATTCAGAAGAATTATCACTGAACAATTTGCGGATTCTTCAAAAGAATGCAGACAGTCTGCGGGGAAAAGTTAAAAGCTGGTTGAATACGAAACAAGTGGGTGGTGATGGTAACGATACTAATTATATATTCCTTCGTTTTGTGGTGGATCATTTGCCTATTGGATTGGTTGGGTTGTTAATTGCTATTATTTTTCTCGCCTCCTGGGGAAGTATTGCTGCAGCACTTAATTCATTATCGTCAGCAACAATGGTTGATTTTCAACGCAGATTTTCCAAAAAACCAACAACTGGTGAAAGAGAATACCGTATGTCTAAATGGTATACATTGGCATGGGGTGTTTTTTGTATAATTGTTGCCATGTTTACTTATAATATTGGTAATAGTCTGATAGAAGCAGTGAATGTGCTCGGTTCATTATTTTATGGTGTCATACTTGGTGTATTCCTGGTTGCCTTTTTTATCAAAAAGATTAAGAATGGCAGCGTTGTTTTTTGGGCAGCACTCCTGGCAGAATTAATGGTACTGATCGTTTTCATTTTAACGAAAGCAGGCATATTTAAAATGGGTTTTCTCTGGTTAAATCCCATTGGTGCCTTTGGCGTCATCATTTTTTCTATACTGCTGCAAAGAATATTCTGGCAAAAAGAAAGCCCTGCTTTTTAAGCAAGGCTTCCATTAAAATTCTATATAAGAATAATTATTTTTTCAATTCAGCCAGTAACTTTTCATTCAATTTTACGTAATCATCACTTTTGGCTTCAATGGCCATTGCTTTTGATTTTTCTGCAGCAACCTTTGCTTCCTCTTTTCTACCCAACTTTGCCAGGCAGTTTGCCTTTTGGTGCTCTATCCAAAATGCTTTTGGATTTGCTTCTGCGGCTTTCTCAAACCATGCTAAAGCCTGGTTCAGATCCTTGCCATTTTCCATATAGTACATGGCTGCATTAAAATAAGGGGGCTTTTCAGTTTTCATGGCGGTTTCAATATTCGCCATAATCTTAGCTTCTATTTCTGTGGTAACAGGCAGGCTTACCATTGTTTTAGCCCAGCTAATTTGCAATTCACAACTTGCTGGTTTAATATTAGCAAATTGCATGGTGAAAGTTTCAACTGAACTTCTAAGCTTGTTTACAGTTGCTGAAATCCTTACTACATCCTGGTCTTCCTTATAGGCAGCAGGACTTGTTACATCCACCTGTTTGGAAATTATTAATGTCCATTCTTTTTTCCCGGGGATTGCTAAAAGGCCATATTTCCCTGCTTTTACTTTTGTGCTGCCAATGGTAACATCATCACCAAATGTTACCGTTGTGGCACTGTTGGCACCTGTACGCCAAACTTTTCCAAAAGGAACGAGGTCTCCAAATATTTTTCTTCCTTTCATTCCTGGTCGGGAGTAGGAAAGTTCAACAGACGATAAGGCAAAGTCCTGTTTAATAGTTTGTGTCGGGCTTGGTGCTGGAGTTTTTAACTGTGCATCCGCTTGAAATAATCCAAATGCTGCTATGGCAGCAATAAAAATCTTTTTCATTATTGTTGGTTTTAAGTAACCAAAGATAGGGGGAAAGAAGAGAAGTCCGGCGAAACTTGCCGGCTAGATAAATCTGTATGTAATATTCGGAAAATGTTTCAGGTGAAGGAGGTTACACTAGAAATTGATTGTTACTGTTGTTCTGCCTTTTTTATTGGCATTGCGTTTCCATTTTGGACCTTCTTTTATAAGCCGGATAGCTTCTTTGTCACAAGTGGCACAAAATGATTTTTTTTCTACCCGGATATTAACGGGTTCACCGTTTTTATCTACTTCAAATGAAACCTGAACAGAACTGGTAGTGGTCTGTTTGTATTTTACCTCTTCAGGCATATTCAGGTTATTGGCAACATAGGTATCATAATTGTCCCATCCATCAGCCGGTTCAGATTCTTCCATCGTTTTATTGGCATCTCTTGAACGGGCAGCAACATTTGGTTTTTGATTACTAACCACTACTTCGGACAAACTATTACGGTCGTCCTGTAAAACTACCTGGTTATTACTTAGATAATTTCTTAATTGAATCTGGTTGTTTTCAAATCCGATAGACCTTACTTGTACCGTTAATATTGAATCGGGCGATGTAAGGATAAAATTACCTTTAGCATCTGAGTAAGTGCCGGCATTATCTTCTACATTGGTAATATTGGCAAAAGGCACACCTACATTTGAAGCATCTGTTACACGGCCACGAAATATATTGTTTGTTTGATTACGGTAATTCTGTTCTTCTGCTTTTCTATTGGATGTAACCGCCCTGTTGACTTTATTCCATTCTGCTTGCTGTTCAGCAAGCTCTTTTGTTTTTTCTTTATTTTCATCAGCTGCACTAACAGATGGAACCGCTTTCCTGGCATTTGCAACTTTCTCAACGTCTTTTTCTTTAGCATATCCTGTTACAACAACTGTTTCAGTTTTTTCGGTAACGGGCTTAACAGGTATTGGATTTGAAGGTTTTGATTCAATGACAGTTATATCGGTAGGGGTTTTTTCTGCTGCACCATTATTGCCGCCAATTACCTTGTTTTTTTCATCAGCGGTTGTACTTTTTGGATCTTTAATACCTGGAATTACTGCTTTGTCTTTTACTGGTTCATTTGTATTTACTTCGGATTGTCCTGAATTATTTGTTGAAGGAGTAATTGCTGAATCAGTTGCTTTTATAACTTCCTCTTTTGAAGGGGTAGTTTCTATGGGATTTACCTGGGCAATATCCACTGATTTTTTATTGAATAAAAACTGGTTTGCCAGAACGGCAGTTCCTGCTATTATTAGCACAGCGGCTGCAGCTCTGAACCAGGGGAATTTTTTACCGGTACTGTTTATGGGAATTACAGCGGCAGTTTCAGATTTTTCTGCCAATCTTTTTTTTAATTCATGAATATCAGTATCAATATTTACACCTGTTGTAAGGTAGCCCTCCATTGCATCTGCCAGGAAGGGGTCTTCCAATGCTGCCTTTTCAAGCTCATGTCTTTCTTTAAATGAAAGCAGACCTTTGTGATATTTTTCAATATCAGCAGCGGTAAATGTCTTTATGTTATTATCGTTTTTCATTTTCTTCCCCTAAGGGAAATATGCTTATACAAAGTTCAGAACTATTAAGAAATATCAAATTAAAAATTGCAAGTCGCAAATTCCAAATTCCAAATCCATCTTTCACTCAGCGGTTTAAACCTTAAACCCTATACCTTCCACAATCAACCTTGCTTCTCCATACATATTTTCAAATTCCTTCGTCCGTTTTGTATCAGGCTTCTAACCTGGTTCCAATCCTGTCCTGTTAGTTCCACAATTTCATTGTAGCACTTTCCTTCCAAGTAAAATAAACGGATGGCTTCACCCTGGTCTTTTAACAAGGTGCCGAGGCAGTATTCCATTTTCTTGAAATTCTCCTCTTTTTCCATCACACCATTCAGATGCACTTCTTCTTCCGTTTGCACAAATTCTGTTTTAAACTCCACTGTTTTCATGTTTTTGGGAGTCCGGAGTTGCATCAGGCAGTGATTTTTAGCTACCTGGTGCAGCCAGCCTTTGAAGTTGTCCACTTCATGCTTCTTCAACTTTGATACCAGTTCCTCAAAAATCTGCATTACGGCATCCTTCGATTGTTCGGGTTCTTTAAAATACTTGAGGCAAACCCCGTAAACCAGTTCCATGTACCGGTTGTATAATTCACCCAAAACGGCCATGTTGCCATTTTCTTTGTAAAGGGAAACCAACTCCTTGTCTGTTAGTGAACTGTGCGATATGTGCTTAATAAATGCCAACGGTTAAAAATACCAAATATATTGATTGGGAAGTCAGCACTTATATGATCTATTTTCTTCTGATAAGGTGCAAATAGTTGTTTTATAATCTCATTTTGATGAAATACGAACAGATATTTAATAGGTGTAAATAGACAATTGATAATTATTAAAAAGGTTAATCCGGAAAACGGTTATGCAATAATTCCTAATCCTGCATCAGGGTATTAAAATCATTTTATGAAGAAAATAATTATCCTCCTGGCGCCGGTACTTTTATTTATGCTGGCATTCCGGCCTGTTAAGTCCATCATAGTTAGTGGAACAGTAACTGATGAAAGTGGTAATCCATTAATGACTGTTAGTGTTCAGATTAAAGGAACCAAACTGGGGACAACAACTGCTTTCGATGGTGCTTATAAAATAACAGTTCCTAATAGTAATGCAATTCTGGTCTTTTCATCCGTTGGTTATGAAATGAAAGAAGTGAAAGTAAACGGGCAATCAAAGATTAATGTTACGCTGAAAACTGCAAAAACTGAAATGCAGGAAGTTGTTGTTACTGCCTTAGGACAAACCCGTCAGGCAAAACAACTAAGTGCTCCATCTACCAGCTATTATGCAAATGGACTTAAGGGCCGTGTGGCAGGAGTTAATATAAATGATGGTGGCGGTTATATTGCTTATGATAATACAAGAGTAGATTTTAACCGGGAAGGTTATGATAATATTACCGAAAACAAATTTCTGAAAGCAAATGAAAATCCGCTGTCAACTTTTTCTATTGATGTGGATGCAGCATCTTACAGTAATATACGCCGGTTTCTTAACCAGGGTCAGTTGCCACCGGCTGGTGCAGTAAGAATTGAAGAAATGGTAAATTATTTTCACTATGAATATCCACAGCCTGATAATAATCAGCCATTCTCTATCAATACAGAAATTTCTGATGATCCCTGGAATAAAAATCACAAATTGGTATTGATAGGTTTGCAGGGAAAAAAGATACCTACTGAAAATCTTCCGGCTTCTAACCTTGTTTTCCTGATTGATGTTTCAGGATCTATGCAGGATGCTAACAAACTTCCATTGGTAAAAGCTTCTATGAAGATGCTGGTGGAACAGTTGAGGGAGCAGGATAATATTGCTATGGTAGTGTATGCAGGTTCTGCCGGATTGGTGTTGCCTTCTACCAGCGGATCACAGAAATCAAAAATAAAAGATGCGATTGATAAACTGGAAGCCGGTGGTTCTACTGCAGGAGGGGCCGGTATAAAACTGGCGTATAAAACGGCTAAAGACCATTTTGTGAAAGGTGGTAATAACCGGGTTATTCTTTGTACAGATGGCGACTTTAATGTTGGTGAAAGCAGTGATGATGCCATGGAACGAATGATTGAAGAAGAAAGAAAAAGTGGTGTGTTTCTGACTGTACTGGGTTATGGAATGGGTAATTACCAGGATGCCAAGATGCAAAAATTAGCCGACAAAGGAAATGGCAACCATGCATATATTGATGGCATTACAGAAGCCAAAAAAGTTTTGGTAAATGAATTTGGTGGCACACTTTTCACTATTGCAAAAGATGTGAATTTGCAGATAGAATTTAATCCCGCCAAAGTACAAGGCTACCGTTTGATTGGATATGAAAACCGCATGCTGGCAAAAGAAGATTTTAATGATGATAAAAAAGATGCCGGTGAATTAGGTAGCGGCCACACCGTAACAGCCCTTTATGAAATTATACCCATAGGTGTAAACAGTGATTTCCTGAAATCAGTGGATCCTTTAAAATATCAGAAGAATATTGAGCCATTGAGTAAATCAAATCATAATGAAGAAATACTGACCGTGAAATTCAGGTACAAAGCACCCGATGGTGATGTAAGTAAACTGATTGAACACCCGGTGATGGATAAACAAATCTCCATTGCAAAAACCTCTGATAATTTCCGGTTTGCCACTTCTGTAGCACAATTTGGTATGTTGCTCCGCAATTCTGAATTTAAATCAACAGCCTCTTATGATAATGTGCTAAGTCTTGCCCGCAAAGCAAAAGGCAATGATGATGAAGGCTATCGTTCAGAATTTATCAGGCTGGTAGAAAGTGCACAATTGCTGGCAAAAGCATCTCCGGAAAAAAATGAAAATGGTAATGGAGAAGGGGAAGATGAGTTGCTGATAAATAAGCCGATTAGTAAAAACAAAAGGTAACAACTGATAATTCCTGGTGGAGCAGCACAGGATGGAAAAAATAATCATTTAACAGCCGGTTAATTATACGGGGCTGGTTTCTACCGGCCCCTTTTTTATTATTTAAAACCCGGATGAAACTGTTCCAGTGTCTTCCTTAAAAACTCTCTGTCTAAATGTTTATTAATTTCGATAATAGTGATACTGGCATGACCTGTTACTTCAAGTATGACTTGCAAGCCTAAGAGTGGACTAAAATTTAAGTGTTTCACTTCTACGAATAATTTATTAATTTTATAAGGAACAATGCCTAACCCTGTTACTATATCGCCAAACATTCAAAGTGGGGAGCCCGTTTTCTCAAATACAAGGGTTCCTGTAAAGAACCTCTTTGACTACCTGAAAGGAGGCTATTCAATAGATGAATTCCTTCTTGATTTTCCTTCTGTTAAAAAAGAACAGGCTATTCAGGTAATTGATCATTTTGAAAATCTGCTCAACTTCCACACACTTACCAATGAAAAAGGTGTTGCTTGACGAGAACCTTCCTGTTAAACTTAAGTACCGGTTACAGGATGCTTGCGATGTTTATACAGTAAATGATAAAGGGTGGAACTCCTTAGAGAATGGAGAATTGATATCGGCGATGCAAAATGAAAATTTTGACTATCTGCTTACATCAGATAAAAACTTGCAATATCAGCAGAACCTTTCTAAATATAAAATGGGGTTTATTATTCTCAACATTAAGAACAATAACTATGAAACTATCCTGCCGTTAGTTGATAAGATAAAAAATGTCCTGACATCAGGTACAGAGAACCAGATAGTTGTAATTGAAAATCCGCATTAATAAATTGGAATACGATCTTGTTGCCAGTGAAACAGGCCTATTTAAAACCCGGATGAAACTGTTCCAGTGTCTTCCGTAAAAACTCCCTGTCTAAATGAGTATAAATTTCGGTAGTAGTAATACTCTCATGTCCCAGCATTACCTGTACAGCCCTTAAGTCGGCACCTCCTTCCACCAGGTGTGTGGCAAACGAATGACGGAAGGTGTGTGGTGAAACTGTTTTTTTTATTCCCGCTTTTAATGCAAGGTCTTTGATGATATAAAAGATCATCACCCTGGATAATCTGCTGCCCCTGTTATTCAGGAACAAAATATCTTCATTGCCTTTTTTTATATCCGTATGTATACGAATATCATTTTTATAAATAGAAATGAATTTGACAGCACTGCTACCAATGGGTATCAGTCTTTCTTTATCGCCTTTTCCTGTGACTCTTACATAGCCAAGATCCAGGTATAACTGAGAAATCTTCAGGTTCACCACTTCACTTACCCGCAAACCGCAGCTGTACATGGTTTCCAATATTGCTTTGTTACGGCCACCTTCTGCTTTGCTCAAATCCACCTTGTCAATCATACTTTCAATTTCGGGAAAACTCAACGTATCAGGTAATGACCGTTTCAATTTTGGAGCTTCCAACAAAGTGGTGGGGTCTGTTTTGGAAATATCTTCCAGCAAGCAATATTTATAAAATGCTTTAATGCCTGAAATGATACGAGCTTGCGAGGTGGCCATCATTCCCAATTCTGCAATCCATTTTATAAATTGCTGCAGGTCTTTTAATGTTATATCCGCTGGGTTAGCTAATAACTTCTTTTCCAGTAAGAACTGAGTTAGATGTTCAATATCCCTGGTATAAGCTTCGACGGAATTTTCCGATAAAGACTTTTCTAATTGCAGGTAAGATTTGAATCCTTTTTTATAAGGTTCCCACATTCAGTTGTTGATTAATTAGTTAGTTAATTCAGAAATGGGATGCCTTTATCAGGTATTTCAAATTTATTCAAATACTAATTTCTTTTCTTTTTCCACCCATTTTTTATCAACGAGAATCTTCACCCAAACCCTTTCGTTGGTAATATTTACAGAATCAATATATTCATGAATTACATCGTAATCAATATCTAATTTCTGGCCAAAAGTCATCATTGCTTTTTTACCGTTAGCCATATTCTCAATAAAAATATTACCCCTGTCTGTATTTACCAGCAGGTTATCGGCAATCGAGAATTTCTTATCAAAGCTGTTTATACCGCTTGTCCGCAGGCCATAATTTTTATTTTTAGCAAAGGGCAGCAGAATCTGGTAACCACGACCGGTAATACAGTCATTAAGTAATATATATGCCATTGCAGTATCCCTGATAAAACAACGCACAAAGTCTTTATTCACTTTAATATCCTTGAAGTCAAAACTGGTTTTTTTGATGGAACCCATTCCTTTGTAATTCCAACCAACAGAATCTGGCCGGCAGTCATTGGCAGTAATGAAAACATACGGATTTAATTTATGATCTCCCTTAAATATCATTGAATCTTTCAGACAGGCCGTATCGCAGAATGATTTTGGCGTTTCGACAGATGAAGATTTGCATGAATAAAAAAGGGTCAGTACAAATATTGAAATACCGGCTAAAGACAGCGTTCTCATAAAAATTGATTTGATGTTGGATGCAAAAATAATCATTGAATTTTTCTGGCAGGAAAATTCTTTTTGATGCTGAGCGGTGAAACGGTTGAAATAGTATCTTCGGCGCATGAGTGAAATGCAACCTGTTAATCTGCGATCGTTTAAACAAAAAGCCCGTCATAGAAAAACCAGTATGCGGAGATTTCTCTCCAAACTGGAGAAAGAAGCTCCCCGTGGGCTGGATAAGAAAATTTCCGTGTTAGAAAAAGAAGTATGGAAAGAAACAGACTGTCTTAGCTGTGCCAATTGCTGTAAAACAATGACACCTACATTTACCAAACAGGATTTAAAAAGAATATCGGCGCATTTCAACATGACGGTAGAAGCTTTTCAAAAAAAATGGCTCCGAAAAGAACGGGGAGGAGAAAGGGACTGGTTAAATAAGGTGGAACCCTGCCAGTTTCTCAACCTGAATGATAATATGTGCAGTATTTATGAGATCCGCCCGGCTGATTGCGCAGGCTTTCCTCATTTATCCAAAAAGTTCAAAGATTTTGTACACATACATAAGCAGAATGTAGAGTATTGTCCGGCTACTTTTAAGTTGGTGGAGAAGATGAATGAATCGTTAGACATGAGTCGTTAGTCGGGAGTTACGAGCCATGAGCCATGAGCTACTTACTATGAACTATGAACCATAAACCAAGAACCATGAACCTTTTCTCTATAAGAAAACATCTTCAAATAAAAAATACTCCACTTCACCGTTCTTTTGTAGCGTTATTGAAATAATATCATACTGTATCCATTTATGTCCCGGATTCAGAAACAGGTATTCATCGGCTGCTTTTTGAAGGTTCTTGAATTTTTTTTTAGTAACACTATCTTCGGGGTGGCCAAAAGGAGATGCATTTCTGGCTTTCACTTCCACAAAATGCAGGAATTTGTCTTTTTTGGCTATGATATCAATTTCATGATAAGAATGCCGCCAGTTGCAATGCAGAACTTCATAGCCCTTTTCTTTCAGCCATTTTACAGCCAATTGTTCTCCAATCTTTCCCAGTTCGTTGTGCGATGCCATATCTTCTTTTTACCGCTTCAAGATATTAAAAATGTGGAAAAGAGTGGAATTGAAAAAAGTGCAGGTCTTATACATGGACATCCCGGACTGGTTTTCAGGGTTTGGCCTTCATACAAACTAAACAAGCAGGCTTTCCACAGATGGTTGATAAATACACCACCCGTTTGCTTCAATACTGTTATTTTTGCAACGTATTTTAAGAACCTATCAATTATTATTTATGAAGAGCAACGGACGTTTAATTGTATTCACCCTGATTCTGGCGGCACTTGCCACAGCCTGTAAATATTTTTTTGGCCCTGACCTTGCCTGGTCTGGCTTTTCACCTGTAATTGCTATTGCGTTATTTTCAGGTTTTATTATTAAGCAAAAAAACATGTCTTTCCTGCTGCCATTACTGGCTTTGTTTATCAGTGATGCAGTGATACAATTTTTATACAGCCAGGATTTATTTCCTTATGCTGGTTTTTATAGTGGTCAGTTGAAAGATTATGCAATATTGTTGTCTGCTACATTGGTTGGTTGGGCATTAAAGGGCCGCAACTTCAGCAGCCTGATGACCGGGGCTATTGCAGCACCTACCGTGTTTTTTCTTATTTCCAACTTTTCTGTCTGGATGTTCAGTACAGAAATATTGTATTCTAAAAGTTTCGGAGGACTAATGACCTGCTATGAAGCCGGCTTGCCTTTCTACAGAAATTCATTGATTGCAACATTACTGTTCTTGCCGGTGATTTTGTTTGTGTTCAACTTTCTTACTAAAAAGAAAGCTGTACTTACATTGGCATAAGAGCCTTATAAAATAATTTGAAACCCATCAGTGTAAGCTGATGGGTTTTTTTGCCTCACCCCATGAAGTTTCCTTTATTCATTGAGTCTTTACTCCTCTCCTAAAGGAGAGGTAGGCAGGGATGTTAATATTTGGGAAAGTTGTTTGGTTGAGGTTTTAACTCGCTGTTCCCTCATACCCCTCATCATGCAATAATTTATGATGAGCTCCATCTGCTGCTTCGGTGGCTAATTCATCGCATCGGTTATTATATGGATTTGCCGCATGCCCTTTCACCCATTTAAATTTGATAACATGCCGCTGTGCAATTTCATGATATGTGCGCCATAGGTCAGGATTCTTTTTTCCCCCTTTAAAGTTGGTTCTTATCCAGTTATTCAACCAGCCTTCTTCCACTGCTTTTACCACATACTGGCTGTCGGAATAAATAGTTATATGCATTCCCGTTTTCTTCAATGCTTTTAATCCGGCTATCACCGCCATCAGTTCCATGCGGTTGTTGGTAGTATGATGAAAACCCTGTGATAGTTCTTTACGATGGTGACCACTCATAAGTATCACGCCATATCCACCGGGACCGGGGTTGCCTCTTGAAGATCCATCCGTATAAATTGTAATCTCCGCACTCATATTATTTCTTAAGGTACCAGTTTTTATAACGTAACAGGGATTCAACGAAATAATAATCTGCATAAGTTAATGGCACATCCACTTCGCTTTTATGAGGTAATGAACCCACATTATGTTTAATCAGGAAACCGCCATTTTCTCCCGGTTTAGAAAGATATTCTTCTGAAGAAAGTGAACGAATGATAACTACAGCGGCAGCAACCAATTTTTTTCGTTCAGCCTTTTTTACATATTGGCCCAACTCTAAAAAGGCGGAAGCCATAATGGCACCTGCGGATGCATCCCGGTTTGCTTTGGGGATACTCATTGCATTATAATCCCAGTATGGTATTTTATCAGAAGAAAGGTTTGGATGATTCATCAAAAAGTTTGCAATCTTTCTTGCCTGTTTCAGGTATGCTTTATTTTTTGAGAAACGATACATCATCGTAAAACCATACAATCCCCAAGACTGTCCCCGGGCCCAGGCAGATGAATCAGCAGCACCCTGCCAGGTAACTTTTTTAATGATCTCACCCGTATTCAAATCATAATCCAACACATGATAACTGCTGTTATCCGGTCGGAAATGATTTTTGATGGTACTGTTTGCATGTGCTAAAGCAATATCTCTGAACTTACTGTCACCTCCATGATCGCTTACCCAATATAATAATTCGAGATTCATCATATTGTCTATAATAACCGGGCAGTTTAATCTTTCATTTTTATTCCATGATTGAATTGATTTAATGGAAGGGCGGTACCTTGTAGCCAGGGAACCGGCGGCTGTAGTAACGGCTTCTTTGTAAGCCGGATTTCCCGTAATCCGGAAGGCATTGCCAAAACTGCAATACATCATAAAACCCAAATCATGATTACCGGTAAAATGTTTTTCCTTTTCTAAGATGGATAACCTATTCTCTGCTATTTTTTTTATTTCTTCATCTTTTGTGTATTCATAGATGTACCATAATGTACCAGGGAAAAAACCACTGCACCACCACTTGGTATTACTGGTTACCATTTTGTTTTGTGTTATATCATAACTCCTGGGCATCAGGGTGTCTGGTGTGTTTTTTTGCAGCAACTTATATTGTTGGGCAGCAAAAAACAAATTCTCATTAATTAATTTATCCATGCTTCGCTCTGCTGTTTGTGAATAGCTTTTGATAAAGTAGGAAACTGTTAGTGTAAAGACAAAAATTATTCTTTTCATTGATACTTAATTTTAATAATCAACCGCATAATCTTTGGCAAATGGTTTTCCGTTCCATGCCTTTCGTTGTGTCCATTCGGTGAAAGGTGCTGTCCAGAATTCATGACTGGCCGGAAGACCCAAAGGTAAAAAAGCCAGCGAAGTCAGATACAAACTTCCGGTGTTGGAATATGAATCAGCAATAGCAGCTTGTTTATCACCAACCAATCCAAGAGTAAGGCATCCTTCCTTAGTAAACGAGGAAGGTATAAACATTTTTTTCATTACTGCTGTTAAGGCGCATCGTACCTGTGCAGGTGTAACTTCTTTTGGTAAAGCATTTTCCAGTGCCAGTTTTGCCAATGGCTGAAAGGCACCAACCCGATAAGTAGATGACCTTCCAAAAACCGGATAAGTGCCTTCCGGCGAAATATACCGTTCCTGGAACGATGCATAGCGTTGCATTCTTTTGTAAGCTGTATCATACATTGTTTTATCCTTTCTTCCCTTTGCTACATTTTCTTTTAAAATTTCCACCAGCATGGGTTGAATGACAAAGCCATTATAATGATCGAAATGAAATGTTTTTCCGTCACTGTACCAGCCATCTCCAACATACCATTTATTAATGGCATCAATAGCTGTATCAATTCTTGCAGCATTTATTTCTTCGCCAATGCTTAATAAAAATGTTTCTATTATGGCAGCAAACAATAACCAGTTGCTATTATAAGGTTCTATCTGTCGTAAATTTTTGAATTCAGAAATAATTCGCTGCCTGGTTAATGAATCTAAAGGCTTCCACAGTACTTCTGGTGCAGCCAGTAATGCCTGGGCAATAAAAGCGGCATCAACTAAAGGCTGTCTTGATGAAGGAGTGCCCCAGTATAAATAATCGGGACTATCAGGATTTACAGCATGCGCCAAGCTTTGTTGTATCTGCCCAAGCAATTCATTTCTTATTTTCCCTTCTGCCGTTTCATCGGGTGGCAGTGCCACAAAAGGTGCAACGCCTGCAATCAACCTGCCAAATGCTTCCATATAAGCTACCTGGCTGTTGCGTCCATCCCATGCGGGACTGTATTGCATGTACATATTCTTTCTTAGTTCTCCCTTACTCATATTGGAAAGTACCGGGGCAGCAATTTTTGCCAGCAGCTTTACCCAATATTCCCGGTCATTCATTTTCTTGTCATCCTGTTCCATCAAAACATCCTTTGGATTTGTAGCCGACAGTTTTGATACTGATAACCCGCCGAAGAGTCCCATTAATGAGGAAAACTGTATAAAATTTCTTCGCTTCATCTTTTATATTTTATCAGGTTGATTGCTTTGCAATGATTTTTGTTCGCCACGAATTACACTAATAGTACTAATTAATACATATTAAGTACAAATTGATTGCCTTCGGCAAAAGAATTTTTTCTTATTCGTGACATTCGTGTAATTCGTGGCTAGACCTGGAATACCCCCGTCTTCAAATCACCCATCTCCGCATTACAATTAGCCGCAGCAATTCCTTCCGAAATAACTTTTCTCGTATCTACCGGATCAATGATCGCATCTACCCACAACCTTGCCGCTGCATAGTAAGGCGATGTTTGTGCATCATAGCGACCCTTTATTTTTGCCAGCAACTTTTCTTCTGCTTCCGGAGTGATGATTTCTCCTTTGGCTTTCAATGATGCTTCTTCAATCTGCAATAATACTTTTGCTGCCGCATCACCGCCCATTACCGCAATCTTTGCCGTAGGCCATGCATAAATAAACCGGGGATCGTATGCCTTGCCGCACATGGCATAGTTACCGGCACCATAAGAGTTGCCAATGATGATGGTAATTTTTGGTACTACTGAATTCGCTACTGCATTCACCATCTTCGCCCCATCTTTAATAATGCCCGCATGTTCACTGCGACTACCCACCATAAAACCGGTGACATCCTGTAAAAACACCAACGGTATTTTCTTTTGATTACAATTCAGAATAAACCTCGCTGCTTTATCGGCACTGTCATTATAAATAACACCGCCCATCTGCATTTCCCCTTTCTTACTCTTGACAATCTTACGTTGGTTGGCCACAATACCCACGGCCCAGCCATCAATTCTTCCATAACCACAGACAATTGTTTTACCATAATCTTCTTTGAACTGTTCAAATGCTGAATCATCTACAATTCGTTCAATGATGTCCACCATATCATAAGGCTTGCCATCATGCGGAAACAATCCATATAACTCGTCGACATTCTTTTTTGGTGCTTTTGCTGCTATCCTGTCAAAACCGGCTTTAGGTTTATCGCCCAGCATGGAAAACATTTTTTTAATATGGTCCATGCATTCCTGCTCGGTCTTGAATTTATAATCTGCAATGCCCGATATTTCTGTATGTGTTACCGCACCGCCGAGGGTTTCATTGTCAATGTCTTCACCAATGGCAGCTTTTACCAGGTAAGGCCCGGCCAAGTAAATAGAACCATTGCCTTCCACCATTAAAGTTTCATCACTCATGATGGGTAAATAAGCACCACCTGCTACGCAAGGGCCCATCACCGCTGCTATTTGTGTAATGCCCATGCCGCTCATGCGGGCATTGTTGCGGAAGATGCGGCCAAAATGTTCTTTGTCGGGAAATATTTCATCCTGCATTGGCAGGAACACACCGGCGCTGTCCACTAAATAAATAACCGGCAGATGATTTTCCATTGCTATTTCCTGCATCCGCAAATTCTTTTTACCAGTAATTGGGAACCAGGCACCGGCTTTAACTGTCTGGTCGTTGGCAAGAATTACACATTGCCGGCCGCTTACATAACCGATACCTGCCACGGTGCCACCTGCAGGACAGCCGCCCTGTTCGGCATACATATCATAACCGGCAAAGGCACCGATCTCAATAAAGGATGAATCTTTATCAATTAAGTAATCAATCCGTTCACGGGGAGTGAGTTTATTTTTCTCTCTTTGTTTGTCAATGGCTTTTTTACCGCCGCCCAGATAAATTTTATCAAGCCTTTGGCGCATCTCGCTTAGAGATAATTTTAATACATCTTCGTTTTTATTGAATTCAAGATTCATAGTGCAATTCGTTGTGAGGCAAAGATAAGGAGGAACGTAGGTCATGCTGAGCTTGCCGAAGCATGGTTTCAGGAAGGTGGAGAAATATATTCTAATTTACTTCAATCCTTTCAATCTATTTTTCAGTTCCTTTTCAAATGGTGGTGTTGGAATAATACTAAAGCTCATTCAGCAATTGGTTGATGGATTTTGCTTTTACTTTGTATTTTTTTAAAAACTCAGTTGATTGTGAAAGATTATCAAGCACCTGTTTTTCTTTTTGGGAAAGTTTCTTCTTTGGAGTGGTTTTATAAACGGCCTGATCTTCGTTAACCACGGTAAATTCCACATTATGTTCATCGAGGAACTCCTTTACGGTTTTCTCCAGCTTTTTTGAATGAGGTTTTACAATGAGTTTCATACAATGAAATTACAAAATATTTCAATTTCAGATATTTTGATTTAGTACTTTCTTGCATGCAAATACATAAATGCCCAGATGCCACTCCACGCATCAGAATTACGGCCTTTATTAGTTCATGCTACGAATATTTCGGTTTTTCGCCAAGCCAAGTGTACAGGCGATCCGAACAAACGATTAGATGAAACCTCACCTTTGACAGTCTCGAAAGAGTAAACAACCTTTGTCATCTTCAATTTCAACAAATAACAATAAACAAAACTGTTTTCAATCTCCAAACTGGATTAAAGAGGCTTTAAAGGCTATATATTGTTGCTTGTATTTATTATATGCAGTTTGATTCTTGTACTTTATACCAACTACCCATTTTGTATTTGATACATTGTCCCTGGTTTCCTGGTAAGTTCTTGTATAAGATCCGTTTTTTGCTGTAATAGTCCACCATTTTATTGTTACACTTCCAGAGGTTTTCGATGTGGCACCTGATGTTTTCTCCGTATTCTTTAGCGCAATGTCGGTTGGGTTTCCACTCCATTGAGGAGCGTAAATATAGAATTCCACCAACCCATCTGCGGATTTAAAGAAAGCACTTTCATAACCCTGTTGTGAAGTGGCAGATTTTAATGAAGGCCTGGGAGTAAAGGTGGAAGGATACTTTATTTCAAACCATGCCCCGGTAAATGTTTTGGTTTGCCCGAATAATGTTGCAGTTGTAAAAACAAATACTGCAAACAGTATTATCTTTTTCATGCCATTAATTTAAAATAATCAGTAATAGAAAATTATTGCAATCATAGTACGGCATTTATGTTTGCTGCGAAAGTCTTAACTATCTCTTTCAACAGTAATACTGCAATCGCCAATTAAAGCTGCTAATGCACCAACTGCTGCCAGTATTGGAGCAAACACTGCACCCACCACACCGATCGTAAGCGGGAAAGACATTATTTCTTTGCCCTCTTTATCATGTATCGTAATCTTTCTTACATTGCCTTCGGCAATCAACTCTTTAATTTTTTTGAGTAATTGTTCACTCTTTACTGAAAAAGTTTCTTTGAATGTTGTACCCATAATATTTGCCTCCTTAATTTTTTACAACGCTAAAGTTGAGTCTTTTCGGGTAAAAACCGAATGACTGTAATCAGATAAAATTATGAAAGGGGTTATTAGTTGGTTTTTTTGCTATGTTGGGTATTGTCAAAAAAATTAACACACTATCTTCTGTGTGTCAATCCTCCTACCACATAAATTGCTGACTTTCTTATTAATATTATTGCAATGCTATTCGCCAACTGACTAAAAAGTAAGTATTTTACCCTTTTTGGTCGTTGCAAGAGTAAACTGCCTTTGTCTGCCTCAACTTACGGCAGAGGGACCCGCAGATAAATTGGTTACGAAAGCACACAGGCGATGCAAAACATTAACTACAACGTAATATGATCTGTGAATCTTATTTTCTCTTCCACTCAGTTTTTTCGGATAGAAATCCTTCTTTTTTCATGGAAGAAATCACTTCATCCTGGTAATTTTTTATTGAAGTAATTGCATCTGTACCATTTTCAAGCAGACTGATTTCATAGGTTGTCAGAAGGTTACGATTTAGCGAAAGAGCATATACATAATATGGCATGTCTTTGCTGGCATTTTCGCCAGTTTCCATCAGTACCAGGAATTTTTTTCCTTTCAGGGCAACCTGCCATCCAATAAAA
Organism: Chitinophagaceae bacterium; assembly: GCA_049644925.1. Taxonomy (GTDB): domain Bacteria; phylum Bacteroidota; class Bacteroidia; order Chitinophagales; family Chitinophagaceae; genus JJ008. Next base: position 18,919 of record JBARSW010000491.1, read on the forward strand.
TTCTTTGTTTCCGCAGCGTATAATTCACCCGTTTCCTGCACTTTCACATTATAGGTGTTGGCTTCAGATCCTTTTTCTATTTTGATCTTTTTTACTTCGGCATCTTCTTTGTTATTTTCCCAGGTGCCGGTCAGGTTTTTATCAAATGGGAGGGCCGATGATGATTCTGCTAACGGGTAAGAACTGCTAACAGGGCAACCAGTAATAATAAACGAAATAGCAATGGCAAACAATAAAACGATACGGTTTTGTTTCATAAAGTGTATTAAATGGTAATGGGGAAAAATATAAATGAACGTCCTGTGTTTTTTTCAAAGGATTTCAATCGTTCAAAAATTGAGGAAGTTGATTGGTGTCCGGCTTGACCGGGACAAGATAGGCTATTTTGTCATTGTTGGTCTTTATAAGAATAAACAGCCTTTCCCTGCCCAAGGCATGACAAACGAAATAGAGGAAACCTTAATTCCGGCCGTTGGTGGGGCCAGTACACAAGCTAAGCTCAACAGCAATTTCGGGATAAAAGCCAGGCTATGTAACTCGTCTGCGACACAACATAAAACCAGATAAGATGGAGAAACAAACAAAGCATAGCTTTACAAAACCTATATACATTCACTAAAAAAAATATTATGCCTATGAGTAGAAACCGACCTGGCCATCCATTTCAAAAACCCGCCGACATCCCATCCAGTCAAAGGGTAAAAGGAAAAATAATCTGGGCTTATTGTTGGCAGTTTATGGATTTCTCATTTCCTATTTTGCGGCAGGATTTAATTATATAGTATTAATCGCGGCAACATTAGCTTCTGCCGTTATGGGTTATTTATAGGAAAGAAAATGGAAAAAAGAGAATAAAATTGGCATTAACTCAATCCGTAGTTGACTTTTTTTATCACTTTTTGTCTTTGTTAGTCTTTAAAAGAGTAATTCGGGGCAGGCACCAACTGAAGCGAAAAAAATCATCAGCCATATGTTTTTTTTGACCGCTTCTTAGTGGCGGCGGCTGTTTTTTTTTCTATTGTTGTTTCAGGATTAATATTTTTTTGTGTAGCCGGAAGATGAGGGAACCCCGGAAAGTCCTGGTCGATATGTTCGTCAGGATTTTCTTGTATCTCTGATGCTTTTTTGATTGGCTTATTTTTTATAGGCATATAAAATATTTTTAACTTTCTGTCCATCAGCTCAAGTAATAAAAGACCTTCTGTTATTCTTTTTTCCTACCTCCCCTGGAAATAGCTACAAGCAAAAGAATAAATACAGCTCCTCCTGCTACCCAAACCCATGGTTGTTGATACCAGTTGGAATCTTTTTTGTTGATATCGATATCTACATCTAGTCCTTTATCCTGTGCCCAGGATTGAATGGAAAAGACAGCAGCCATTAAAAGAAGACCTGTTTGTTTAAGAATTGTTTTCATAACCTGGTTTTAAGTGACAGAAAAAAATTTGTTTACATTACTATATAGCGAAATTGCAGGATCTTTTAAACGGTACTCCTTCGGCCCCGGATGACGGTAACGAGAAACAACACCAGGAAAATAAAAAACAGAATTTTTGCAATACCTGCTGTACCAGCAGCAATGTTACCAAAACCAAATACTCCTGCAATAATTGCGATAATAATAAAAATGATTGCCCATCGTAGCATAAAATATTTTTTTAATTTTTAAAAAAAGATGCAAATAAACTACTTCAGTACTTCAAAAGTATTTTCTCAGCACTAAATACAAATTTGAACTTGTTTACCGGGATAACTGTTATACAATTGCTGCAGTGATTTATACTATTCACAGTTTTTGCCTTTGTGTGTCTTCGAAAAAATAAACGGTCCTTGTCTGCTTAGGCAGATAATTTGGTAGGCAACATACAACTCCATTCTATGAGATTCGTCAGTGTAAGCTAAAATGCAACCTTCGCCACTGCTAATTCATAATTATTTTTTTCATCAGTATAATTTTTTTGCTGGCATTTAGTCAAATAGCTGAAGAAAGAATGGTGAAAGCCTTTTATTTCAGGAAACATCCAGTCTCTTTCTTCTTTAATTCCCGGGAAATGTTTAGTGAGAGGATGTTCTTTTGAGTATATAACAGGAAAACTTCTTATTTCAGGTATCTCATTTAGTTCTCCGGTAAATACCTGTAAGTCATTTATGTTCTTTGCCAGATCAAGAATAAAGTTTATCACTTTTTCGCTGACAGGGTATTGTTTGAAATGCGAAGGTTCCAGAAGCAGGATCCGGTTTGCTTTTATATCTTTTTTCCATAGTGGGTCAAGGTTGTATGATGTATAAATTACCAATGGCAAAGAGGTGTCAACTAATGGATTAACCTTTACTGGTAATACTGTTTGTAAATCAAGCGAAGAAGTTTCTTTTAATATCTCAGGAACGTTCATGCCAGGCAGTGCATCATAATTTTTATCAAGAAATGTTTGTTGTTGTGTGCTGCCAGTAAATTTATTAATGTTTTGCTGGTTGCAAAAATATTGCTTGGAGGAAAAATTCCCCGTTATCCATTGCCAGCTACAGGTATTGCTGGCAAGATCGCCATCCAGTAAATAATAATACATCCATTGTGAAGGCAATTGCCAGTTTGATTTGCCAATATTGCAGGTGATACTCGCCGTGTACATCCTCAAATGGTTGTGCATATAACCGGTAGCATATAATTGCTGTATCGCTTCATCAATGGCGTGAATGCCTGTATTAGCTTCTGCAATAGCTGTTGGCATATTCCGGTGTTGTATTCCTGTGTATCGATGCCGGATATCATCAAATATATCATCTTCGAGGTGTTGCCACACCCGTTGAAAATATTCTCTCCAGGCCAGTTCCTGTATAAATTTTTGTACCTGACCGGATGTATATCCTTTGTCGAGTATTATTTCCAGAATTTGTTTTGTTGAGATTACTCCTCTTGAAATATATGGAGACAAGTGAGTTACAGCTCCGTTAATATGGTTTCTTGTTTTTGCATATTCTGTGGGATTGATGGATTCAATCCTATTCATTATGTCTTCATATATAGTGGGAAAATTCATACTGCTGTTTTCGTATATAACAAACCTGGTTCTTATTGGTTGTATTAAATTACTGTTGCTTTTATTGTTTGATAGTTTATTCGGAGTGATGGGTTTTTCTTCAACAAGACTCAATGAATGCCACCGCATATCAAGGAAGAAGGTTTGTTAGTCTGCCTTATAGATAGAGCCTGAAAACTGATAACTACTATATGAATTTCTTATGATTTTATAGAAGACATGCCACCATCCACTGACAGAATTTGTCCTGTTATCCAGGAAGCTTCATCGGACAATAAAAAAGAAGCCATATTGGCTATGTCTGCGGGAGTCCCAATTCGTTTAAGGGGATGACGGGATGCATTCGCTTCCTTCTTTGCATCTGTATTCAGTAAAGATGAGCTGAGCGGAGTTTTTGTAATAGAAGGTGCAATACAATTAACTCTGATGGAAGGAGCTAATTCTGCAGCCAAAGCTCTTGTTAATCCTTCTATAGCACCTTTAGAAGCAGCTACCATACTGTGAAAATTAAATCCCTGCTGTACAGCCACTGTTGAAAACAAAATGATAGCTGCATTGCCAGCTGCTTTTAAATTTGGCAACACCTGTTGTATAATCTTAATGGCGCCTGTTACATTTATCCGGTAATCATTAATAAAATCTTCTGGTTGAATACGGGCAAATGGTTTCAGGTTAATACTTCCCGGACAATAAACAAGGCCATGCAACTTTTCCGGCAGATAATTAAAATCTGCCTCTCCGTCGGTTACATTACAAAAATGAAAACTTAACCTATCATTTTCTTGCGGGATAGGTGTGTTTTTGTTATATGTGGCAAATACCCTGCTATTTACGGATGCCTGGTGGGCAAGATGATTACCTATACCTGAGGAGCCGCCTATTATTAAAAAATGTTTCATTTCAGCATTTCCCTTCATCATGTATCAATGAATTTTATTGGATAATGGTTTTATTTTCGTTGTATTCAATATCATCTAATTTTTTCTTAATGATATTTATGAGTTCTTTTTTCTCCTGTGATTTTATACTTTCATCTGAGAAAATCCTGCCTACAAACTCCATCATATCTGCACGGGGACCTCTTTCTTTTCCTCCTTCAAAAGGCTTTTTGGCATCCTCCATAATTTCTTTGAACGTAGCAAGAATAAAAACAATAAAAAGAATTACAACAATTGTTGTTAATATTATTAGATCTAAATTTTCCATAATAATTCTTATTTTCTTTTTAAATTAAAGAAGATCAGTAAACCCAGTATGGTAGGGGGCCATAAACCTATAAAAATTGCTCTCATCGGATCTTTAAGAATTACATAATAATACTCTGATACAAAAATCAGGACGATGACCAGAATAATTATTAATAGTTCTGATACTTTAAATTTGGAAAACATAACTTTTTTATTTTGTTATCGGTTTATTTATGCAGTAATACAGGAAGTTTTCAAATATTCACATAAAAATCATCTGAATGAAACATTTAAGATCAATAGAACATTTTTTCATGGCTTTTGTTTATTGTTTACTATAATTTTTTTTAATGTTTTTTAACAATCAACCTGAAATTGAATCTTGGGAGCGGTTTTACCGGGCTAACTTTATTAATAGTCATACCGGCTTTAAATCAGTTTGTTTGCTTGGAACCGTCAATCAGCAAGGTCAACCCAACCTGGGCGTTTTCAGTAGTATTGTTAATATAGGTTTTGATCCTGCTTTGATTGGCTATATCAAACGACCCAGGGCAGCCGCTCCTCATACATTGGCTAATATTGAATCAACAGGTGTATATACCATTAACCACATGCACTCTTCTTTTTTAGAAAAAGCACACCAAACCAGTGCAATATATCCAGATGATGTATCAGAATTTGAAGAAGTGGGACTTACACCTCAATATATCGACAATTTCCCTGCTCCATTTGTGGGTGAAAGCCTAGTGAGGTATGCTTTAACATTGCAGGAAATAGTACCTATAAAATTATATGCTACATTCCTCGTAATTGGAAAAATTCATTCGGTTCAGCATAAAGATGGACTATTGCGACCCGATGTTTATATTGATCTGCAAAAAGCTGGAACTGTATGCAGTAATGGAATAGATAGCTATTATAGCACAAAACCTTTGGGCAGTTTAGATTATGCAAAACCTGATCAAAAACCAGTATTAAAAATGCCCCATGAGTAATAGAATATTTTTATCTGCCCATTGGGAATACCTGGCGATGTTTAATTATGCGGTGGATCCACAGATATTAGAAAAACATGTGGCACCCGGTACAGAGATTGACTATTTTGATGGTAAGGCGCTGGTAAGCATTGTTGGTTTTTTATTTAATAATACAAAGGTGTTAGGCGTACGTTGGTCTTTTCATGTAAATTTTGAAGAAGCTAACTTGCGTTATTACGTGAAAAGATTTGATGGACTTCAGTGGAAAAGAGGAGTAGGGTTTGTCTCCGAGATTGTTCCCAAACCCATTGTAGCCAACCTGGCTAATTTATTTTATAATGAACATTACAGCACGGCAAAAATGGGACATCAGGTAATTGAAAAGCCTGATAACTTATTTGTAGAATATAGTTGGGAAAAAAGAAATCAACAACGGAATATTATCCGGGTTAATGCCACACCAGAACTGCAGGATATAAAAGTAGGTTCAGAAGCAGAATTTATCTTCGAACATTATTTTGGCTATAATCAATTATCTGCGACCAGCACCATTGAGTATACGGTAGCACATCCCCGCTGGAAAATTTATCCTGTTACCAGCTTTTCCATTGATTGTGATATTGAGCGGCTCTACGGGAAAGAATTTGTACCCTTTATTTCTGGTAGGCAGCCTCATTCTGTTTTTCTTGCAAGAGGATCTGATGTAACTGTAAGAATGCCATTTAAAATAAGAGGAATTAAAAAGTAGCATGTTCGTATAGTGGTATAAGTTTTTTAGAAGAATATCTATTCATAAAAAAAGCTCCTTTTCAGGAGCTTTTTTCACTAACGGTCTATTCGTTATTTTGGAAGTACAACTGTATCAATAACATGAATGATACCATTGCTCCCTTTAAGATCAGTAACCGTAACAAAGGCTTCGCCACCTTTTTCATCTGTTAATTTCACTTTACCATTATCTATGGTAGCTGTAAGTAAATTGCCACTAACCGTTGTTAAAACAGCCTTTCCTTTTCCGGCTTTGATGGCTGCTACAACTGCATTTGCATCAAGGTTGCCTGCTACTACATGATAAGTAAGAATTTTTGCCAGTGTTGCTTTGTTCTCTGGCTTCAATAAGAAATCAACAGTTCCTGCAGGTAATTTCACAAATGCATCATTTTCAGGTGCAAATACTGTGAAGGGACCTGCACTCTTTAATGTTTCAACCAGTCCAGCTGCTTTTACGGCTGCTACCAGTGTAGTATGTGCTTCAGAACCTGCTGCGATATCTACGATATCCTTTTCTTGTGCGTAAGCAGTATTTGTAAGTAAGATAACTACGGCCATTACGGCTGATTGCAATAACTTTTTCATTGATTAATTTTTAATTTATTTAAGTGTTTGATTTGAATAAAGTAATAACCATCTTTTGATCAGTTGGTTCATACTGTGAATAAAAGTTGGATAATATTATTATTTGTTTATTGTATTCAGATTTATTATTCAAATCATTAAACAACTCCAGACGCCATGCATCTGCAAGCGGCAGACATGACCAGCAGATAATTTGGTATAGTGGTGAGTCAGGCTCCAGGATAATTCTTCTTATATTTACTATGATGACCGGCAAAATGATTAAAAATATTATTTTACTTATTTTCTTATTTGCTGTTACCTGTTTAAGAAGTAATAGAATAAATGCTGCTCCTGTCATATTGAAAGCCCAAAGTAAAATTCTGGCTAATTGTAAACAACACTCCTCCAATGGCGAACTGGAAAGAGTGCACCTGTTTTCTGCACAGGGAAGGAATATTACGGGTCAGCGAAATATTTCTCCTCTGACTTTGCCACAAGGAATATTTATTTATGAAAAACAAATATCTTTTACAAGCTCAGTCGTAAAAAGTTATTTGCTGCGGGTGAAAGATTACCTGCTACATATTCACCCTTCACATCATTTCTGGTAATTCCTTTTTTCTTTGCGGATTCAACTATGGCTTAAGGCAACGGCATTGGTATTGATTGGGACATTTTTCTTTATCATCTGGTTGCTGGAATTTATAAGCGATAATTATAAAAGAAGGATTCTCAAAAATACATTTAGGTTATATATTAAGAAGATGGCTACAAGCCAGAACTCTCATCATATATTGAATTAAACAATTTTACCCCATACTAATAAATACAATTATGAACCTGAATAAAAAAATAGCTACCGAAAATAAACCGGGTTCTAAATTTCAAAAAGCAAAAAGATACAGGATGACCCGCATCTCAGCCAAAGGTTATATAAGAGACTTTTCCCTGATTGTGATTGGTATTTTTTCTGCCTCTTTTGGGTTAAATGGATTTTTATTGACCAACAAGTTTATTGATGGAGGGGCAACAGGGGTTTCAATGTTAGTATCTGCTTTAACATCCATTCCTATTTACCTGCTGATTATTTGTATCAATATTCCATTTGTGATAATGGGATATAAAACGTTGGGGAAGCAATTTGCTTTCAAAACAACTTTGGCCATTTTAGGTCTTGCCCTTTGTGTTGCCTATGTGCCTTTTCCCAATGTGACTGATGACAATTTGCTGGTGGCTGTATTTGGTGGATTCTTTCTCGGAGCCGGAATAGGTTTTGCCATCAGGGGCGGAGCTGTAATAGACGGAACGGAAGTGCTGGCAATTTACCTGAGTAAAAAATTAAGTACTACAGTCGGCGACATCATTATACTTATAAATGCGATTATATTTTCTGCAGCTGCATATTTTTTGTCGGTTGAAATTGCTCTTTACTCATTGGTCACCTACCTGTCTGCATCCAAAACACTCGACTTTATCATAGAGGGAATTGAAGAATATGTGGGAGTAACCATTGTTTCTCCAAGAAGTGAAGAAATAAGGCAAATGATTATAAATGTTATGGGCAGGGGTGTAACTGTTTACCTTGGAAAAAGTGGCTATGGCAAACGGGGTGAAACAAAAGAGGTGGAAATTATTTATACAGTTATCACCAGGCTGGAGTTAAATAAACTGCATACAGAGATCGTGAAAATAGAGCCTGATGCTTTTATGGTGATGAGCAATGTGAAAGACACCAAGGGTGGCATGATAAAACAGCGGCCATTAAAACATTAGGATTGTTTAGCTGAACTCATTTTGCGTTTGCTGGTCTTCGAAAGTGGAAACCGTCTTTGTTTGCCACGTCATCCGCAGCCAGCGCCAACGGAGGCGTAAAACACATTATATTTGCAATCATTTTTTTAATTTTAAAGAGGAGTATTAAAATTTAATAATAAGCCTGTTTGTAATATGTTTTTAGATCTGCAAAATAAATTTCGAATCGGTGCATTGGCTGCACTCTTTTTTTTCGTCTTCAATTTTTCTTCCTTTGCACAAATGAGACAAATCTATGTTGACGGTAACCAAAATAATGCTATCAGCAAACTAAGTTTTTTTTCCGCATCTAATGGATTTGTTGCATTTAATAATTGGATTGGGTACACTACCGATAGCGGGAGGTCCTATTCGCAAAAAAACATTACTATCAATAATGTAAACTTTAATGGGTACAGCGTTAACCTGACTTTTGGGTTTGGTATTAATGGAGTAAAGGCATTTGATCAGAATAATGTAATTGTTTATGGTGATTATGGCTTTGTACCAGCCATCTTACATTCCGCAAATGGTGGAAATACATTTACACTGATATATCATTCTCAGTTTAATCTGAATCAGCTTAGTACAGGTATAACTGATATGGTTTTCCCTCAAAACAATAGTATTGGATACGCCATTGATGCAGACAGAATTCTGAAAACAACTAACCAGGGGCTAAGTTGGACTGTTGTGAGAACAGACCCGGGAAGTTTTTTTAGTGACCTTGATGCTGTGGATAATAATTCTGTTTATGCGTACAATTCTGATATCACAACAGTTAAATTAGTAAAAACAGTTAATGCGGGATTAAACTGGACTGTTGTAAACTTGCCGGCTGGGAATGATTATATCAACTGTGCCAATTTTATTTCTGCAGATAAAGGCTGGCTTAATATGAGAACCAATACAGAAGGAAAACTTTATCAAACTACAAATGGCGGTACCTCCTGGATACAGGTAAATGACAATGAGGCTACACCAGTTTTTGCTAAAAAGCTAAAATTTATTAATGATACAACCGGCTTTGCCATTGCTGGGATATTTACAATTTACAAAACAATTAATTCGGGAAGAAGTTGGGATCCTTTACCAAAAGATAATAACTACACCTACTTAAATTTTACTCATAACGACCTTCAAATGCACAGTAATTCTCAGTTTTGGGCCGGGGGTGCACATGGGTTTCTTGAACTGACAAGTAATGGGGGCGGTACACCTATTGCAAAAGCTTATTTTAAAATAGATATTTCAAATGTTGTTGCAACAGGAACAGTAAACCTGGTCAATTTTTCAAACATACACTATACATATAAGTGGTTCAAGAATGGTGAACTTTTAAGCACATTATATAATTCAAGCTATGTTCATGACTTGTATAAATTAAGAGATACCATTACTTTAATCGTGTCAGATAATAATGTAACTGACACAGCCATTAAGTATATTGATTTTCCACCGCCCATCTTTATTACTTCCTTTACTCCGGTAACTGGAAATCCCGGTACTACAGTTACAATTTCTGGCAATAACTTATCAAGTACAACATGGGTCTTTTTTGGAGGTGTTCCAGCTGCTTCTTTTTCTATTGTATCGCCCACACAGATTAATGCAGTAGTTGGGCAGGGAGCGACAGGCCATGTTACCATTGCTAATTTTTTCAGGCGGGACTCATTACCTGGATTCAGGTTTACCGGTATAGCTATTTCTTCCATGGTTCCTCAATCTGGCACAATGGGTGATGTTATTACAATCAGAGGGCATAATTTCCTTCAGGCATCGAGTGTAAGTTTTGGAGGAACACCCGCCAGCTCTTTTACAATTGTTGACTCAACAACTATAACGGCAGTAGTTGGGCCGGGCACTACGGGAAATGTTGTTATCAATGCAATAAATGGGTTAGCTACTTTTTCGGGATTTACTTACACCGGTCCCACCACAATAACATCTTTTACCCCTGTTTCCGCAG
>JBARSW010000492.1:0-2054 GCA_049644925.1 Chitinophagaceae bacterium
TTGGTACACGGTGGTCCGGGCCGTGCCGGGGGTGGAGAAGAAATGGGAGGTATAAGAGGTGTTAAACATTACCTGCAACGAACTGCACTGCAGGGTTCGCCAACAACTATTACCGCCATCACAAATGTTTATCAACCCTACGCAAAAGCCTGCCTGCCGGAAAAGCAGGGGAAAGAGCCGGGTAAACATCCGTTTAAAAAATATTTCGAAGAATTACAAATTGGCGATCAGATTATTACAGAAAAAAGAATCATTACTTCAGATGATATTGATCGTTTTGCCGACCTGAGCGGAGATCATTTTTATGCTCATATAAAAACCACCGATTTTACCGGCACCATGTTTGAAAAACAGGTGGCCCATGGGTATTTAATAATGAGTATTGCAGCAGGTTTGTTTGTTGACAGTTATGAAAAGAATCCCGTTCTTCTGAATTATGGCATAGATGAATTGCGGTTTACCAAACCCGTTTATCCCGGCGCTGAAATACAAATCCGGTTTACCTGTAAAGAAAAATTACTTAATGATAAGAGAGTAATTGAAAAGCCCGAGGATTTTAAAAAAGGAGATGATATTGATAAAGGAATTGTGAAATGGTTTGTTGAAATGCTGGATGGAACGGAAGATCCGGTTGTGGGAGTTGCAACCATTTTAACGATGGTGGCTAGAAAAGCCGGTAATTGATATCCATTATCAAGGGTATTAACTGGCAAACATTAATTTGTGGCATATTGTTTTAATAATGAAAAGAGTACTGATGTTTGTCATTATAAAAGTCAATTGACTTTATTATATTCAACATGAAAAAATAGATTTATGGAAGCCTTCGTTAAATCTTCGCTGCAACATGGTATTACAACAATAGAATTCTTTCATCCGCAAAGTAATTCGCTTCCCGGTAGGATATTGGAGAAACTTGCACAAGCCATTCATGCCTCAGGTAATGATGATGATACAAAAGTTATTGTACTTAAAAGCTCTGGTGACAAAGCCTTTTGTGCCGGGGCTAGTTTTGATGAATTACTTTCTATAAAAAATAAAGAAGATGGATTAGAATTTTTCAGCGGATTTGCCAAAGTAATTAATGCTATACGAATTTGTCCCAAAATTGTTATTGGCCGGATTCAGGGAAGATGTGTAGGAGGAGGTGTTGGTCTTGCTGCCGCAGTGGATTATGCTATTGCTACCCAGGCTGCAGAAGTAAAATTGAGCGAATTGGCCATAGCTATTGGTCCATTTGTAGTAGGCCCAGCCGTAGAAAGGAAAATTGGGGTATCGGCATTTTCTCAATTAGCCATTGATGCTTCTATGTGGCGCAGTGCTGAGTGGGCAAGAAAAAGAGGTTTGTTTGCCGAGCTTTATTCTACCATTGAAGAAGTGGATGAAGCGGTCCGCCGCCTGGCAAACACACTGGTTCATTCCAGTCCGGAGGCAATGGAAGAAATGAAAAAAGTATTCTGGAAAGGCACTGAGCACTGGGATAAATTATTGCTGGAAAGAGCAGCTATCAGCGGAAGATTAGTATTGAGTGATTATTCCAAACAGGCTATTGAAAGGTTAAGGGCCCCAAAACAAGAGAAAGGGGATTAAATGCAGCAACGTTTTAATTCCACAAATTTTTACCAGTTGTGTGATCACTTATGCCGGAAGGATAAGGCATTGAAAGGTATCATTAAGCAATATGGCTATCCACCAATATGGACGAGGCCAAACACATTCCAGACTTTAATACTCACTATTCTGGAACAGCAGGTTTCACTTGCTTCGGCCTATGCAGCTTTTAATAAATTGAAAGAAAAGATTGGTTATGTAACACCTGCCAAAATTCTTGAACTAACTGATGAAGAAATGCGGGCCTGCTATTTTACCCGGCAGAAGATGGGCTATGCAAGAGGACTGGCTGAAGCGGTACAATCGAAAAAAATACAATTAAAAAAATTAGCTGCACTTCCTGAAGAGGCAGTAAGAAGTGAGTTGATTCAACTAAAAGGTATCGGCCACTGGACGATTGATGTGTATCTTATGCATGCCTTACAACGGACAGACCTGTTTCC
>JBARSW010000493.1:0-12793 GCA_049644925.1 Chitinophagaceae bacterium
ATACTGACCTGCCTCAAGAATAGCTAAATCAAATGGACCATATTTTTTACCTATCTCACTGAAATGTGAATCATAGCCTGAATCGCCCCCGATAAAAAGATTGTGAGTTGCAGTTTTTAAAATAAAAGATGACCAAAAGGTCTGCCCTCTTTTAATCCCCCTACCGGAAAAATGACGGGCCGGGGCTGCCGTTATTTTTATTGAATTATTAAGCTGGCTTGTCTGCCACCAATCCAATTCCGTAATTATTGTTTCATCGACACCCCAATATTTTAAGTGAGAACTGATACCAAGTGAACAAACGATATTTTTTACTTTACTTCTCAGTTTCCGGATAACTTTAAAATCGAGGTGGTCGTAATGATCATGAGTAAGAATCAGGTAATCAATGACCGGCATATCTTCTGCCCTGTATTCATTACTACCCGGAAAAGCCTTTACCATAAATGAAACAGGCGCCGCATTACCACTGAATACCGGATCAATCAAAAAATTTAAATTCTCAATTCGAATCAGATAAGATGAATGACCAAACCATACAATAATCGGTTCTGTTGCAATCAACTTCTTTAGATCTGTTTTTACAAAAGGTATTTTTGCAGGAGGTGAAGTATCAGGATGTTTCTTTAAGAACTCTCTCATCATTTTCCAGTAGGAAATTCCTTCAGGCTTAACCGGAGTTGGCGATAAGTTCTGGAATGATCCGTTTTTATAATTAGGCGATTGCTGGAACTTTTCTTTATGTTTCCCGGAAGGAAGCTTACCAGTTATTTTAAAGGACATCGTGTATTAATTACTGGCTACCGGTTCAACAGTAATCCGGTTATTAGATAAATAGGAAATTCTTACTTGTAATAAATCACCTTCTTTCATTGTTGTCACTTCTCCTTTTTTAAGCGGAAGTTTAGCCTGTATTTTATTATTAAACAAGCCAAGGTAAACTGCATATTGTGATACTTTGGTTACAACCGCATCTGCAATAATCTGGTTTTTGAAATGCTGAACCGCCATTTTATATTCTGGAATGAAATTGTGTGAGAAGAGTTCAGCAGTTATAGCATTGGGTTTCTCAAGGTTAAGGAACCTGAAACTAATTGCTTCATTTTCTGCGGTAGCTACCGGCGGTTTTTCCCAGGGGGAAAGCTGTAACGGAAAAAAAATATAGCTCTCCCATTCCTTCACAAAATATTCTTCCTCCACTTTTTTCAGATATCCCGAAAACCGGTTTTCAATGGTAGCTTTCTGAATCAATAAGTCAATAGCTGTATTATGCAGAAACTTCACCTTAAATGCTGTCATTTTATCGCCTCTGTCAGATAATTTCATTTGAAAATTCACTACATCACCCAATCGGTAGTGATGAGCTTTTTTATCGCTGTCAGCAGCATTTGTTTTAAAATTGACAGACTTCACTTTGCTATTTTGAACATACTCAATTGTAGCAAAGTATTTTTCATAATTCACAAACGATATTTTGCCTTTATATAATGTTTCAGTCATAATGGTTCAATATTGGCAAAGGTATAGCCGTGACAGTTAAGCATAGATTAATATTGATTTTTGTTCAACGATTCCCGGATGATAATTCAGATTTATATTTAATTTTAAAAAAAAATTAAGATGTCAACCCGCAATCTTGGCCGTTCCGTATTTGGTGATCCCAAAAATTCCGGTAACCTTATGTCAATGGAAGAAGCATTTACTTTATTAAACGAATGGGTACCCAACGAAAGATTGCGTTTGCATATGAAACAGGTGGCTGCCGTTATGAAAGCCTGGGCAGTTGAAAAAGAAAAGGCAGATGAATTGACTACCCTGAAATGGGAATTGGCCGGATTGCTGCATGATGCTGACTGGGAAAAATATCCCGACGACCATTGCCGTATCATTATTGAAGAATTGGAAAAGCGACAAATTGATCCGGAAGTAATTCACTGCATCGCCTCACATGGTCCCGGTGTTTTTGGCGTAGAGCCGGTTAGTAAAATGGACAAAATGATTTATGCTATTGATGAACTTTCGGGATTTATACATGCCGCAGCATTAATAAGGCCAACATTATATGATGGACTTGAAGTGAAAAGTGTTTTGAAGAGATTAAAGACACCATCTTTTGCTGCACAGGTAAGCCGGGATGATATCCATGATGGCATTTCGAGAATTGACATAAGCCTGGAAGAACTGATACAGTTTATTATTGACCATCAGAAAAACGTAAGCTGATTGAAATAATTTTTATTTCAATCAGCTTACCTGTAAATTTTAAATTAAGAAAGGAGCTTCCTGTACGGAAGCTTTACTTTTTTTTCCACCTTACTGTTAATAGCATTACTGCACCAAATACCAGCATGACCAAGCCCGACCAAATATTAATATTGTAATTAAATGATTTGATGTAAAGCTCTGTATCGGCATTGGTTAAAAGGCCATAAGCGGTTAGCAAAACACCTAATACAGTAAATAATAAACCGATTGGAATTCTAATATCTAACATAATTATTTATTTTAATTTTTACCAGAATAAAATTGATAATACAACCATAATCGTTAAAACAAGAATAGCAAGGGTGTTGGTACGCATATACCAAACTACATGATCTTCTTTAATTTTAGGTGTAAGCGAATAAACCAATCCCTTAAGTTCATCATCCGTTTTCTTTTGTGAAGTTGATAAAGAGATAGCAACTGTAATGATAGCTGAAGCAGCACAGGCAAATATTGCTGTCCAGAAGTTCTGAGCCATTTCAACCGGATAAGTATGTAATACTCCCAGCCAACCACCTTTTACCAATGTAGTTGCCCCTGCCGGAACAGTAAGCCCATGGTGCAATAACGCCACAAAGAAACCACCAAGCAAACCAAGGAAAGCCCCATGACCTGTTGCTCTTTTCCAGAACATTCCGAGGAAAATAACGGCAAATAGTGGAGCATTAATCATGGAGAAAATCGTTTGCAGAAAGTCCATGATGTTTCCAAATAATCCGGCAAGATAAGCTGCTGCAATACTGGCTAATACACCAAAGATGGTAGCCAATTTACCCACCTTGAGGTAATGTTTTGAATCAGCCACTTTGTCGTTTGTTGCCGGCCTGATATAGCTTTGATAAATGTCATAAGTCCATACCGTATTAAATGCAGAAACATTACCTGCCATTCCAGACATAAAGGATGCTAACAATGCCGTAATCCCTAAACCAAGTACCCCCGTTGGTAAATAATGTTTTAATAACATGATGATGGTAAGGTCATAATTCGGTTTACCATTTTCGGTTATTGAAAATCCTGAGGAAGGGTTATTCATCAATACCAGGGCAATAATTCCAGGTACGATAATTAAGAAAGGAATAAACATTTTTGGAATAGCACCTATTAATGGTGTATTGCGGGCAGCAGTGGTAGATTTTGCAGCCATTGCTCTTTGTACAATCAGGAAATTTGTACACCAATAACCAAAAGAAAGTACAAACCCTAAACCAAAAAGTATTCCATACCATTCCACGCCAAGCGGGTTGGATGTTGCCGCACCAGTATAACTCCATGTTGTGGTAAAGGAATCGCCGGCAAATCCTTTTCCAGAAACAATCGGTGCCAGACTTTCTTTTAAGCCACTCCATCCTCCCACCTCATGAAGTCCCAGGAAAACAATGGGCAATAAACCTATCACAATAATAAAGAACTGCAGTACTTCATTGTAAATAGCGGAAGATAATCCACCAAGATAGGTGTAGGCTAACACAATTGCTGCAGATAATAAAAGACTTAAATTAAAATCCCATCCCAATACTTTTTCCATTAACAATGCAAGGGCATACATAGAAATGCCTGATGCAAGAACTGTCATCACTGCAAATAAAATGGCATTAAGTCCACGGGTCTTTTCGTCGAATCGTAATTTCAAATACTCCGGTACGGATCGGGCTTTTGACCCATAATAAAATGGCATCATGTAGATGGCGAGGAAAACCATCGCCGGAATGGCGCCAATCCAGTAAAAGTGTGTAGTAAGCATACCGTATTTAGCTCCGGAACCTGCCATACCCATTACTTCCAACGCACCAAGGTTTGTAGAAATAAAGGCCAGACCTGCTACCCATGCCGGCATAGATCTGCCTGCCTCCAAAAAGGCATTGGCATCCTTCATATATCTTTTCAGCACCCATCCAATTCCCAGCACAAATAAGAAGTAAATAATCATGATAGCATAGTCGATCCATTGCAGATGAAACAAAGCATTTCTCATTTGTATTATTTTTAAATTATAAAGTTGGTGATTTAAAAAAACGCAGTTTTAGAATTAGATTTTGATTGTTGATATTCCGTCTTCAAGGTACATTAATAGTGATTAAATGCTACTCCAGATTCTTGTGATATGCAAAAGTAAGTTCATTCGATATACCGTCCACTACATCTTTTCGGATAATATTAATTACCTGTTTTCGGAGTTATACCATTCAAATTAACTCAACGCACATTGAGTCGATATTATGGCAGAATATTTAATTATTAATAGTTTGAGAAGCCCTGTGGGGCGATGTTTATTAATGCCATTAAGATTACTCACTCTTTTATGGCTTCAGCCATATAGGCCGGTTGCAAAGGTCAACTTATACATTTTCAATGATGAATACCTCAAAATAGCTTTAGATAGGTTCATCTTTGATTCCAAAGGTTTGACTCGTACTTTTACTAATGAAAAAAGTTTTAGTTTTTCTTTAAACTAAACTGTGTAACAAAGGTCACAAATCTGATATTTGTGTCCACCCCCTATAAAAAACTAATTTGTCAATCTAAAAACGATTAGTATGAGAAAGTTCTACGTTTTGCTTGCAGGATTTTTACTCTCTCTTGCCGCAATAAATGCCAAACCCGTTACTGCTGATGTTGCTTATTTTACCTTTACAATAGATGCCCCGGGAAACAATGTAAATTTTACCAACCAGACTGTTTTGGGAACTGAACCTGGTTTAAGAAAGGCTTTCTGGAATTTTGGCGATGGAATGGGTATGGTAACAGGACCTTTAGAAGGAACGCTGCACCACTACCAGGTGGCCGGTTCATATATAGTATGTCTTAAAATTTACCGCTATTTTACTAATACAAATGATTCTGTATTAACCTCTCAGATTTGCAAAACAATTGTAATTGAGCCTAATTGTGGTGTAGAATTTGAATCTCTAAATACTACTCCAACATCCTTAAGTAAATATTTCCTTGCTCATCCTGCACATAATCAAAATAAAAAACCGGTAAAAATCTGCTGGAATTTTGGTGATGGCAGAGATACCTGTATACAGTACCTGACCAGCTACACCGGTAACTACTCAGTTAATCATTTATATAATCAACCAGGATCCTATAATGTTTGTGTAAATATTTTGTATGATGGTGGCTGCCAGGCTCAAAAATGTCATACCCTGCAATTAGGCCCTCCCCCTGTTAGTTGTGCCGCTAATTTTGAATCAGTTGGTACTGCCGCTGGCATCACCGGAAATTACTTCATAGCACAACCAATGCATAGTCAAAATAAAAAACCGGCAAAAATCTGCTGGAATTTTGGCGATGGCAGAGATACTTGTATAAATTACCCGTTAACGTTTACCGGTACTTATGGTGTGTTCCATCATTACAACCAACCCGGCAATTACAATGTTTGTGTAAACATACTTTACGATGGCGGCTGCCAGGCCAGTAAATGTAAATTAATACAAACAATAAGACCAGACAGCTGCAAGGCAGATTTTGAAAGAATACCTGCTAATAGTGGCACAAGTCCTTTCTATACTTACTTTAAGGCTCTGCCCGGCCATAATAATAATAAAAAACCTTCCCGTATCTGTTGGAATTTTGGCGATGGCAGGGATACCTGTATTAATTATCCTGAAACATTTACCGGTCAATATGTAGTGAACCACCGGTATCTTAATCCCGGGCCTTACCAGGTTTGTGTGAATATTCAATATTTTGGCGGATGTGCAGCACAAAAGTGCAAACCGATTCAATTAGGAACACCAGATAGCTGTGCAGCTAATTTTGAAACACCAGCCGCTACGACTGTAGCAACCGGAAAATATTTCATAGCTCAGCCATGGCATAATCATAACAAAAAGCCTGTTCGTATTTGCTGGACATTTGGTGATGGCAGAGATACCTGTATTCAATATCCAACAAATTTTACCGGCACTTATGGAGTCTTTCATAATTACAATCAACATGGCGCTTACAATGTTTGTGTAAATATTCTTTATGATGGAGGTTGCCAGGCTACTAAATGCAAATTAATTGTAACCAACAGACCAGATAGCTGCAAAGCAGATTTTGAAAGAATACCTACAAATACCAGTGCGACTCCATTGCTTGCTTATTTCAAGGCTATACCACAACACAGTAATAACAAAAAGCCTTCCCGCATTTGCTGGACCTTTGGTGATGGCAGAGATACCTGTATCAACTATTCAGAAACATTTACAGGTCTGTATGCCGTTAGTCACCATTACAATGCACCAGGAACATACCAGGTTTGTGTAAAAATTAATTATTTCGGTGGATGTGTGGCTACTAAGTGTAAGCCAATGCAGGTAATTATTCCTGCTCAATGTACGGCCAACTTTGAATCGCCCAATACAACGTTAACCACATTAGGTAAATATTTTATTGCTTTACCATGGAACAGCCAGGGTAAAAAGCCTGTTCGGATTTGCTGGATATTTGGTGATGGAACCAATATGTGCATACAATACCAGACCAATTATACAGGAGCATATGGTGTATATCATTTGTATAATCAGGCTCGTATTTATGAAGTATGTGCTACTATCCTTTATGAAGGTAGTTGCGAAGCAAGAATTTGTAAGCCGGTAAGGGTAGGAATCAATCAACCGATTTTAGTTCTTTCACCAAATCCTGTAATTAATAATTTAACGGCAACATTCCATTCTACCCGTAATGAGCCTGTAAACATAAAAATACTGAACGGAACCGGTACACCTGTAAGGACTTTTGTAAAGAATGCAATTATGGGAATTAATACCTGGACATTTGAATTAAGCAACCTGGTGCCGGGCATTTATTCTTTCATTATACAGTCACCCAATCAACAGGCAAGTGCTTCATTTATTAAGCAATAGTATCAACTGAATTTCGAAGTCAAATTCAAAAGCCGTCTCCATTTTTTGGAGGCGGCTTTCTTTTCTGTTTCCCGAATGAATTTGTTGATTCTATTTGCTTAAATACTTTTTACTTATCTCATCATATAGTTTCAGGTAGTCATTTGCTTTTCCTCTATCGTCAAAAAACTTTTCCCAGGTACTTAATGGTTCCCAGATACAAGTACCTTTCCCTTTACCACCTTCTACTTCAAAAGCAAGTTTATTCACTTCTTCCTTACGGGCAGAATATTCCACCACTATAACATCACGGTCATATCTTCTTGAAAGATCATTAAGATTGGTTTCCAGATCTTCCAGGGTTCCATGCCATTTAGGATAATAAGATTCCCCGATAACGTCAAAAATAACACCACGGGCAATCATATTGTCAATGTAAAAAACAGATTCATCGTTCTGTCCGCCCAGTGCCACATGCAGCATCATAATTACTGCCGGGTCAACTGATTTTACAGCAGTTGTTCCTGCATTCACCAATTGTGCAAGGCCATCGAAATTACTAACATTGCCTTCCGGCCAAATAATTCCATGATTGATTTCATTACCGACCTGCACCATATCCGGTGTAGTTCCCTGGTCTTTCAATTGCTGCATTACATCTTTTGTATAATCATATACGGCTTTTTTCAATTCTGTAAATGACAGATTTCTCCACGCAGCAGGCTTATATTGCTTACCCGGATCGGCCCAATAATCACTGTAATGAAAATCAAGCAGCAGTTTCAACCCGGCATCCTTCACTCTTTTTGCCATCTTTAATGTGTTGTTCAAATCGCAGAAACCCTTTCCGGGAGAATAACCACTATCCCTGGCCGGGTTATTAAAAATTCTCAGCCTTATATAATTAAAGCCATGCTCTTTTAAAATCTGTATGGCATCTTTTTCTATTCCGTTTTCAGAAAACTTCATTCCTCTAGCTTCCAGTTCAGGAAGAAAAGAAATATCAGCACCCAACATCTTTCCAACTTCTCTTTTCTTTGACTGTTCGGGAGTTAATTTGTATGTATCGTCAGTAGTAAATGTTGCTACACTTTCCGGAGAAATAGTTTGTATATCTGTTCCTCCTGAAAATAATCCAGCTGCCTTTGCATCAAACTTTATCATTCCCGGTTTTGTTCCTGCCTGAACAATCACCTGGCATTTACCATTGAATAAAGTTCTTTGCCATATGCCATCAGCACATTTATCCGGCTCATGACTGCTGGGATCGCCATTTCCCACTCCAATTATTTTTCCATCCCCCTCAATACTGAATTTAATAAGATTATCTGCGTCCGGAACTTCACGTCCTTCCCTGTCGAGTACAGTTACATTCATTACTGTTGCATCTTTCCCATCGGCCAGGATAGTTGTTTTGTAAGGTGTAACAACTACCTCAACAGGCAGACTCGTAGTTTCTACTTTTTTAGTCAATCTTCTTCCATTTTTAAAGGCTACTGCTTCTAATGTACCTGGAGCATAATTAACGGTCCATTTCAAGTGACTGTTACGGGGCATATCTTTTTTACCGAGACTTTTTCCATTCAGGAACAGTTCAACATTGTCTGCATTAGTGTTTACCCAAACATCAACCGGGTCGCCTTGCCTTTTATTCCAGCCTGGTGCTTTATCCCTGAAATTCCAATGTGGTGAAATATGCAGTACATCTTTATCTGTCCACCAGCTTTTATAGTAGTAATAAATATTTTTGGGAAAGCCACACATATCCATAATACCAAAATGAGAATTGATATTTGGCCATTGATACGGGGTAGGTTCTCCACGATAATCAAAACCAGTCCAAACAAATCCTCCCAGCCAAAAATCGTTTGTTGCTGCCAGTGACCACCAGTCTTCGGCTTTACTGGCCCACCACGGAGCGGTAATATCCTGATCAGGCACATAACCCCTGATGGTATCTTTTTCATAAATTCCTCTTGTAGTAACGGTACTTCCCATCTCAGTTCCGATAATTGGTTGAGTGGGATGGTCCCGGTGATAATCGGCAACAGCATACTGCCGGTAGTTAAATGACCGAACCGGTATCACTTCATTCACTCCATTAAAAACATTTGCTACATCTGCTGCATAGGTGCAGGTTCGTGTAGGATCTAATTCTTTTTGTTTGGCAATCAAGGTCTGTGCAATTCTTTTTCCCAGGCTATTTGTATGTATCCAGCCTTCTTCATTACCTATTGACCACATGAAGACAGATGCCCTGCTGCGGTCTCGTTTAATCAGTCGCTCAAACTGGTTCATATATTCAGCACTGCTGTTAAGCAAACGCTGTTCATCCATTACCAGCATTCCCAGGCTATCACAGGCATCCAATAATTCAGGAGTCGGTGCATTATGACTGGTTCGATAAGCATTCACTCCCATTCTTTTCAACAGACTTATACGGTAATACTGCAGATAGTCAGGCAATGCACTTCCTAAACCTGCATGATCCTGGTGGTTATTTACACCTTTAAGTTTAATATATTTTCCATTTAAGAAAACACCGTTAGATTTTATATCAATGGTACGAATACCGAAGCGCTGTTTCATACTATCTATCACTTTTCCATTTTGTTTAATAACTGATACCACCCTGTACAGGTAGGGATCTTCCAATGTCCAAAGTCTTGCTCCGGTTATAGCCAAACTTTGTTTTACCGTTGAAGAACCATTTACTGGTAATGTCAACTGTTGCTCTTTTGATTGCACCAGCTTTTTTCCATTCCTGTCTGTAATATATGAATACACCGAATTTTTTGCAGGCGATAAATCATGGTTCAGCACCGACGTTTCAACGGTGACTGTTGAAAGATTTCCATTACTCGTTGAATAAGCAAATACACCATCTATATCAATATGAGTATTGTGGTATTTATTTAGCCATACATGCCGATAGATGCCAGCTCCTTCGTAAAACCAACCTTCATATTGTGAAGCGTCTGCCCTTACGACCACTACATTGTCTTTCCCGAAGTTGATAAAATCAGTAATATCATAAGCCTCTCCTACATATCCGCTTATATTATTTCCCAGATAAAAACCATTCAACCAAATATTGGCATCACGGAAAATACCATCAAATTGTAGTTGAAAACGCTGACCCGAATCTGCTGCAGCAACCGTAAAATGCTTACGATACCAACCAATACTTGTTTCCGGAAATAAACCACCAACAGGTTTATAACCATGTGCCATCACATCAAAATTGTCAACTTTTACAAATGGCAATTCAACTACCCAGTCGTGTGGTAAGTTTAATACTTTCCATTTACTATCATCAAATCTTGCATCAATAGCCGTTTTTTGTGCAGCACCGGATTTTGAAAAAATATTGGTAATGGTATAATTAAAATCTTTTTCGGCATTGGCAGTATGGCCAAAATGAAATTTCCAGTTATTATCAAAATTAATCTTCTGTCTTGCCGAAGTTACTTGAGCAAAAGAAGCAACACCAGAAAATAAAAATACCAGGCAAAGTAAATAGCAGTTCCTATACATTTGACAGCGTTTTAAAATTTAAACGATTATTTCTCTAACCATATTGAGGCGATTTCAAGGTCGATAACATTCCCATCTCCGGTACATATTATCTGAAGCTTTTCTGCATCCTGCAAATAAAAATTTCCTGTAGCATTCGCTTTAAACCATAAAGGTAAAAATCCAGGATAGGGTCTTGGCAATAACAGAAAGGAATCAGATTGTAAACTATTTAATGGTATCCTGATTTCTTTCCATTCTTTCCCGGCAATGATACTTGTTGAAAAACATAAAGCATCAGTCGTTATTAAAGATAGTTTAGCAGGCGTGGCATTTTCGGAACGGACTTTTATGACAAGATTGCTGAAAGTTGACAGTTCAGAAAGTCTTCCTTTCAATTTATCACCGAAATAAAATTGCCAAGCCATCATTTGTTTATCAGTTAAATTCTTTGCGGTCATTTTTACAGCTAACTGACTTGTTTTATCAGAAGGAATAAAACGAAAAGAATTATTTCTCCAGTCGGTATTATACTGAATAAGGTTTGTTCTATCCGTATTGGTATTAAAAATCTCCAGTCCACTTTTTTCAGATGCTACAATTGTTTGCCATGTTTCATTATTAGTATTATCCCAGGCATATGGATCTTCCTTTGACCTTCCGGGAAAAACAAAATATTCTTTATTTGCTTTTTGAACTATAATGCGATATGATAAAACTCCCGGGACTACTACATCCGCAGATACATCAGCGGAATAGTCGGCTGTCGTTTTCTTTTGCATTGGAATATTTCTCCAACGCTGACCTGCCCTTAATTCAACAGAAATTTTATCAGCTGTATCTATCCCGGCAACTTTTGCAGAAATGGCGAAGGGTTTACCAGAAGAAACTTCAGTACATGGGGTATGTGAAAGAAATAATTCTGTTAAGGACGGCTGAGGTGCTACAAACTCTTTATTGCTGATTATTTCCTGGCCATTATTCTCCTTATTTATTATCTCATATACGCCTGACCTCACAAATATTTTATTACCTATTGCAACAGCTTTATAATTGTTCCCTTCATTTAACGGCCTTACTTCAAATTCTTCACTTGTGCCGGGAAGAAATAATTTCATTGGTTGAAGCTGCCATTGAATTTTTGTAACTTCTTTTTTTGGCGAAGCTTTTTCAAACGGGTCACGGATCTGGATAATATCCGGCATTACTTCCAATCTCCAAACACCCTCTCCTGTTTTATCAAGAAAATAAGCCCCTGTACCTTCATATTGCACAACCTGAGAATTACCAACTCCGGCAATATGTTTCAGTTTCGAAATATTTTTTGGTTTTGTATCAGTTGAATTAGAATAATAAAACTCTTCTTCGCTGTTCATTTCACTCAGCGAATTTTTATAACTCACCCGGAATACATCAAATAACGTGTCAGCCGGATAAGCTCCAAAGTTTTTCATTCTGGGAACTTTGTGAAATACCCTGGATGCAATTAACAAACTGATTGCTTTAGAGGGGGTATAAACCAGATTGAGATAATGTGTCTGGTATTCTGTATTAGCATAAGCAGTGGCCATCGGGTCATAAGCAAACTGTGTACACCATTGAAAGCCGGCCGATCTGTAAGTTCTTGCCATAGCCGGATACATATAGGATTGTAAAATATCGGCTGCATCAAATTCATAAACCATCCTTGCTTTATTTCGATAAGCAGGCACACTGTCAAAAGGGATAGTGTACTGATCTATATGGGGTAAAAAATTTCCTTTCTGTTCATGCCCGGCCACTAATCCGCTGGGATACCACTGAAAACTATGTCCTTCCACATTTGCATTTGCTATTGCATCGGAATACAAAGGTGATTCACTGATGTTGTAAAAAACTGGTTTTGTCCAACCAGTGCTTCTTATTGCATTGGCGAGGCGATTAACATACTCGGTCGTTTTTTCTTTTGGCCCGCTGTGATGAGGCTCGTTATTGATCTCGATAGCGATGATATGCTGATCATCCTTATAAGTTGTCTTTGTGTAAGGGTTATGATGATTTAATATTTGCTGTAAATAATTTTCCTGTGCTTTTATCGCCACTTCTTTTACCACAGATTGATCCTTGCCATACACACTGGAAAAGCCGATTGTTTTTTTGTCCCTTTCAGGATAACCATTCCCCCAGAAGGCAAT
>JBARSW010000494.1:0-2818 GCA_049644925.1 Chitinophagaceae bacterium
GAATGCTGGAAAATGAAGGCTTTGAAAAAAAAGAGTTTGATGACCTGGCAGATGTATATGTTATCAATACCTGTTCGGTTACAGAAAATGCAGATAAAGAATGTCGCCAATTGGTCCGCCGTATACACCGAAAAGCACCGGAAAGCCTGGTGGTAATAACAGGTTGCTATGCACAATTAAAACCAAAAGAGATCTCGGAAATTCCGGGTGTTAACCTGGTACTTGGAGCTGCTGAAAAATTCAACATCGCAAAGCACCTCCGTGAACTGACCAAAGGCGATTCTGGAAAAATTTGCAGTTGTGATATTGAAGAGGTTTCCGGATTTCATTCTTCCTGGTCTGTAAATGACCGGACAAGAACTTTTTTGAAAGTACAGGATGGCTGTGATTACAATTGTTCCTTCTGCACCATTCCAATGGCAAGAGGAAAGAGCCGAAGTGATAGTATTGAAAATGTTTTGAGAAATGTTGAACAACTTGCATTAAACGGGGTTAAGGAAATAGTATTAACCGGTGTAAATTTAGGAGATTTCAGCCCCCCAACCCCCGCAAGGGGGGCTTTAGAAATTTCAAAGAAAGAAGATTTTTATTGCCTCATACAAGCACTTGAAAAAGTTGAAGGTATTCAGCGTTATCGCATTTCATCAATTGAACCCAATTTATTAACTAACGAGATAATTGAATTTGTATCAAAGAGTGAAAAGTTTATGCCTCATTTTCATATCCCCCTCCAAAGCGGAAGTAATAAAATTTTAGGATCGATGCGGAGAAGATACAAGAAAGAGTTGTATGCTGAAAGAGTTGAATTGATAAAAAAATTAATGCCCCATGCTGCTATTGGTGTGGATGTAATTGTCGGTTTTCCAGGGGAAACCGAAGAAGAATTTCAAGAAACCTTTCAGTTTCTTCATTCATTGGATGTATCATACCTCCATGTATTTACTTACAGCGAAAGAGATAATACTCATGCACTGACTATTAAATCGGTAGTACCGATCCATATACGCAACGAAAGAAATAAAATCCTTCGCAACTTATCTTTTATGAAGATGCAGTATTTTACTGAACAGTTTTCGGGACAAAATCGAAAGGTATTATTTGAACACCAGGATAAAAATGGTTTGATGGAAGGATACACAGATAATTATATCCGCATTTCTACTTCCTTCCAGGAAGAATTAGTGAATAGTATTGTGGAATGGAAAATTTAGTGGAACGTACTGGGCTCGAACCAGTGACCCCTACTCTGTCAAAGTAATGCTCTGAACCAACTGAGCTAACGTTCCGTAATTATAAAATTATGGATTTCCTATATAAATCTATCTGTAGGTATTTCTTAGTTTCAAAACTAATTCAGGATATTTTTTAAGATTTTCAATAAATATCCTGCTTTTCATCTTTTTAATATGACCTTCTATTAATCTCGCCTGTTTATATTCCAAATCACTTATCAAGAGATAAAGCATCCAATCCTTTGCGATAACAGTGAAAGCACCTGAAATACTTTCGGACAGATGTTGTTCTAATCTCTCAGTTATATCTTTACAACTACCAGTATAATACTTATTAGCAGATGGTGAAAAAAGTATATAAACGGCAGCCATATTTAATACTTTTTAGTACTGATTGATAATTATAAGAGATCACCAGGTAGGCAAAGTAATGCTTTGAACCATCCCGATAGCTATCGGGAGAGCTAACGTTCCGGAGCGGTAAAATTAATTGTTTTCAACATTGTTTTACTTCTCCATGCAACTTTCCTGCTTCTAAATTGTCATTTATAATATGCAGAAATACCAGGTGACCATACATTTTGAAATGAGTGATGAATTTATGGACCTGGTTCCACCACACCGCACATATATTAACTACCTGATAAACAAAGGGACTATTGACCAATATACAGTCAGTATGGAATCACAACGATCCTGGATTACTATTAATGCAGAAAACAAAAAAGCAGTAGAAAAATTACTGAAGAAATCACCTCTTTCTAAATTCTGGACTTACGAAATAGACGAATTATTTGTTTTCGATGGCCAGCATTACCGCTTACCGGAAGTTAATCCTAACTAATATAAACCAGTTCATTTTTCAGACCATTTTGGCTTTTGCTTTATCACTTTTTTATAAACTGGACAATTAGCTGAATGTGCACCGGGTAAATAGCCGGTACTCATTAAAAATTCATTTACAATTTCTCCTCCTGTAAATCGAAAAGTAACTTTAAAAAGTTTTACCCATTCTTCTTTTGTTTTAGGATGATTTCTATCAAGCCAGTTCTTAAAGGAGCCAAATTCTTTCTGAATTAATTTAATTGCTTTTGCATTATGGATTACAGCCTCAATCTTTAGCCGGTTTCGTATTATTCCGGCATCCTGCATCAATTTTTCTTTTTTCTTATCTGTATACCGGCACACTTTATCAATATTAAAATCATCAAATGCTTTAAAAAAGTTTTCTTTCTTTTTAAGGATTGTATCCCAACTTAATCCTGCCTGATTTATTTCCAGCACCAACCGTGCAAATAGCAGGTTATCATCCTGAATAGGAAAACCATATTCATTATCATGATAATGCCGGTGAACAGTCTCTTTCCCGGCATTTTGGACAAAGTTGCAATAAGAATCAGCCATAAAACAGGTTAAATGAAAATGCCCGGAAAACCGGGCACTGTGGGAGTTGACGGGTTCGAACCGCCGACCCTCTGCTTGTAAGGCAGATGCTCTGAACCAGCTGAGCTAAACTCCCTTACCCTTTTTTGGGGAGTGCAAAGATAAGTGTGCAGGGCTGACAGGCAAATTTTTTTTCAATTAAT
>JBARSW010000495.1:0-2140 GCA_049644925.1 Chitinophagaceae bacterium
AGAAGATTATTGTGCAATATGTTTGGCGAAGAAGTAGAAAACGGTGAACTACCTGACGATACAGGATGGATAGGAAAAGTAATTCAGGACATTTGTTTTAATAATGCAAAAAATTATTTTAACTGGCAATTTCTGGATGAAAAAGCAACAATCAGTAAGGAAGCATTGTAAGCCAGAAATTTATCCTGGTTAAATATCAAAAAGCAGTGTTAAGTTGATTAGGTTATTGTAAAAAGGGAACATATTTTAAAATAAAATTGGTTGATAAAAGTCCGGTATCGTTGCCGAAAACCTCTGGCAACGTTGCCGGAAAAAATTAGTTTCTGGTAATTGTATTTCCATAAGTCATGGTGTACCTTTCAGGATTAAATTACAATAATCAGAAAAATTAAAAACATGAATACATTACAATCTTTCAGTCTTGCAGGAAAAACAGCTCTCGTTACCGGATGTGATACAGGCCTGGGACAGGGAATGGCATTGGCATTAGCAGAAGCCGGAGCAGATATTGTCGGAGCCTCTATTGTTGACGACTATTCGGATACACAAAAAGCCATTGAGGCAACTGGCAGAAAATTTACTTATCATAAAGTAGATATATCAGACAGGGAACAGCTTTATGCATTCATTAATAAAGTAAAAGCCGACAATAAAAAAATTGATATCCTTGTAAACAATGCCGGCATCATCATGCGTAAGCCTGCCGCTGAGCATCCGGATGAATTCTGGGATAAAGTTATTTCCATCAACCTTGATGCGCAATTTATCATTGGCCGTGAGTTTGGAAGACACATGATTGAAAACGGCGGCGGCAAAATTATTTTCACCTGTTCATTACTGAGTTTTCAGGGTGGTATCAATGTACCGGGATATACTGCCAGTAAATCAGCGGTGGCTGGTTTGGTAAGGGCATTTGGTAATGAGTGGGGAAATAAAGGGGTATGTGTAAATGGTATTGCACCAGGTTATATTGCTACCAATAATACCCAGGCATTGCGGGAAGATCCGGAAAGAAGTAAATCAATTTTAGATAGAATACCTGTTGGCCGTTGGGGGCTGCCGGAAGATTTCAAAGGACCTGTTGTATTCCTGGCATCATCAGCCTCCGACTATGTAAATGGTACCATTCTTTTTGTAGATGGCGGATGGATGGCGAGATAACAATGTATAAATTTTAAAAAAAGAAAAAATGGAAATCAGATTTGCAATAAGCCCTAAAGAAGCGAAACAGTTCGATACACAACAACTGCGGGAAAACTTCTTAGTACAAAATTTATTCAAGGATGATAATATCAGCCTGGTGTATTCGCATTACGACCGAGTAATTATTGGCGGAGTAAAACCGCTAAGCAAAACAATTGCTTTGCCAAACCACGACGAACTGAAAGCTGATTACTTTTTACAAAGAAGAGAAATTGGTATTATCAATATAGGCGGGCCGGGAGTTGTATTTGCAGATGGAAAAGAATATGCACTCAATAAACTCGATTGTGTTTACCTGGGAAAAGAAACCAAAGAAGTAAAGTTTAAAAGTGCAAGTAAAAAAGAACCTGCCTTATTTTATCTTTTATCCACGCCGGCACATCACAAGTATCCAAACAAATTAATGTCGAAAGAAAAAGCATCACCGGTTCATCTCGGCGAATCGGCTACTTCTAATAAAAGAACTATTTATAAATACATTCACCTGGATGGTATAAAAAGTTGTCAACTGGTAATGGGGTTAACGGTACTCGAAACTGGCAGCGTATGGAATTCTGTGCCACCGCATACCCACACCCGGAGAATGGAAGTATATTTTTATTTTGATGTACCGGATGCACATCGTGTATTTCATTACATGGGGCAACCACAGGAGACAAGGCATATAGTAATGGCAAACCACGAAGCAGCAATTTCTGCTCCATGGTCAATGCACTTTGGTTGCGGCACATCCAACTATGGATTTATATGGGGTATGGCCGGAGAGAACCAGTTGTTTACTGATATGGATCCGGCACCTGTAGCTACGTTGAAATAAATATTGTTATAAAATAAGATTATTAATAAAAAAAACTATTCTAACCCCTGAATAGTATTAGCTCCCCTTTAGGGGATGGGGGAAAAAGATGTCAAAAAAAGTAGTAACACTGGGAGAAAT
>JBARSW010000496.1:0-9409 GCA_049644925.1 Chitinophagaceae bacterium
TAATATGATAAAAAAAGAGGCTTTTCTCAAAATCATGCAGTTATAAGTCCGGTAAAGATAAAGGACAAAGGTTATTTAGAAAAGGTTTGGCCTTTTAAAAGCAGAAAAAACGAGAAAATATCGTAAAAAAGATTAATTCATCTTCTTTTTTAACGAAGAAACCTGTTCCTGCAAGTCAGAAACGATATTTGTTATCTGGTTCATATCCCACCTATGCTGTGCGTTCACTTTAGAAATTACCATCTGAGCTTGCCACATTTCCAGAATTTCATCTGCATTTACTGTGTAGGGATGAAAAGCAGGATTATCACTTACCAGGGTAAGTTTATTCTTCTGCCTGCCATTTTTCTGTATCCTTTTGTACACCACTCCTTCATTTCGGGAAACAACAATGCAGGGAACATTATTCTTTACTTCTTCTATATTATCCACTTTCTCTCCAACAATTACCGAACCACTGGGTGTTGGCAACATAGAATCCCCAATTATTTCGAAGGCCCGGTAGTTTCCGCCTGCAAGCATTGGTAAAGTAAACGTATTTAACTCATCTATAAATTCCGGATCTGCATAACCGGCCAGGTATCCTGCCGCAGCTTTTACGGGTACAAATGGTATATCTGCTCTTCCGCCTACCAGTTTCATGGCACGGCGTTTTGCCAGGTAATTTGTTTTGCTTTCGCTAAGGTCCTTACGCAGAATTTCGTCCAGCGTTAGTTTAAACATATCACATACAACTTCGAGCACATCTATCCTCGGCTCCGCTCTTTCTTCTTCATAAGCACCCAGCAAAGAACGTTTGATACGTAGTTTGTTTGCAAATTCTTCCTGTGTCCAGCCACGAAGTTTGCGTAAGTATTTCATGTTTTGATTGGAAATAGCCATATCAACTAATTTAATTAGCTGCAAATTACTAATAATTTTAGAAATTATAAAAGCTTTTTTTTGTTGTTTTGGATAAGCCATAAAAAACAAGGAATTTTGTTGAGTATGAACAAGAAAACTAAAACCTCGCCAAGGAAAGGCGGAGCTGCAATAAAAAAGACTTCGAAAGCTGCTATGAAAAAAAACTTGCCAGCCGTTAAGTCAGAAAAGCCGGTAATACTTATTACTAATGACGATGGAGTGACCGCACCGGGTATATTAAACCTGGTTGAAGCAGTGAAACATTTAGGAAAAATTGTAGTGGTAGCACCTGACAAACCGCAATCCGGAATGGGACATGCTATTACAATTGGTCAGCCATTAAGGTTGCATAAACTGCATGAGAATGATAATGTGGAAACATGGTCTTGTACCGGCACTCCGGTAGATTGTGTAAAACTGGCGGTTGACAAAGTACTGCATCGCAAACCTGATCTCTGCCTGAGTGGAATTAACCACGGAGCCAATCATAGTATTAATGTTATTTATTCAGGTACAATGTCTGCCGCAGTGGAAGCAGCGATAGAAAGTATCCCTTCTGCCGGCTTTTCTTTATTGGATTATCGGATAGATGCTGACTTCACCGGTGCCCGGAAATTTGTACGCATCATTGTAGAAAAAATGCTCAGCACCAAACTTGAAAAACATACAGTGTTGAATGTAAATATACCTGCGGTGGCTCCTGAATTAATTAAAGGGTATAAAATCTGCAAACAGGCTTATGCCAAATATGTAGAAGATTTTATTGAACGAAAAGATCCGCATGGCCGGAATTATTATTGGCTTACCGGCGATTTTGTAAACTTTGATAAAGCGAAAGACACAGATGTACTGGCATTAGCAAACAATTATGTAAGTGTGGTACCTGTTCAATTTGATTTAACCAACTACGATTTAAAAAAGAAACTTGAAAACCGCTGGAAATGATTTTTAAAAAAGATAATCTCCGATTAGGATTAGTCCTTGGTATTTTAGGGCCGCTGGCCGGTCTTGTGGCTGTATATTTAATAAAATTTCCCTCTTTAAGTTTTAAAGAGTTTCTCGATTATTTTATGCACGACAATAAAGTAATTACCAATGTTGGTACACTTTCTTTATTAGCCAATGCAATACTCTTTGCCATTTATGTGCATTTTGATAAATCGCAAACATTTAAAGGGATTTTCATCGTTACCCTTTTTTACGGAATCGGCATTATCCTTTTAAAACTGTTTAATTAATACCCTGCCTCTGTATGAAGTATTATATCATTGCAGGTGAGGCTTCAGGTGATCTGCACGGCAGTAACCTGATTAATGAGATTAAGCAACTGGATAATGCTGCAGATATACGTTGTTGGGGAGGAGATAAAATGCAACAGCAGGGAGCCTTTTTGGTAAAGCATTACCGTGAACTTGCCTTTATGGGATTTGCCGAAGTGGTAATGAATCTCCGTACTATCTTCAAAAACCTTGACTTTTGCAAAAAAGATATTCTCCAATACAAACCGGATGCACTGATTCTTATTGATTATCCGGGCTTCAATCTCCGCATTGCTAAATGGGCAAAAGAAACAGGATTATTCGCAGAATCTCCACAGGACTCTGTGAGCGGTGGAAAAATAATCTATTACATCTCGCCGCAGGTGTGGGCATGGAAAGAGAACAGGGTGAAAATGATGAAAGAGTGTATTGATAAAATGCTGGTTATTCTTCCTTTTGAGAAAGATTATTTTAAAAACAAATGGAACTGGGAAGTGGAATATGTGGGGCACCCGCTGGTAGAAGTAATAGAAAAAAGTCGGGAGACAGAAGGTAGACATAATAAGTTATCTCAAAAACCGATTGTTGCTTTACTTCCCGGTAGCCGCAAGCAGGAAATTTTAAAGAAATTACCCATCATGCTGGATGTAAGTAAAGCATTTCCTGCTTACCATTTTATTGTTGCCAAAGCCCCCGGAGCCAGCGAAAGTTTCTACGAAGAATTACTGAAAGACTACACCAATGTTTCTTTTGTAGCTGATAAAACGTATAGTCTGTTAATTCAATCCAAAGCAGCATTGGTAACTTCTGGTACCGCAACACTTGAAACTGCTTTATTTGGTGTGCCGGAAATTGTTTGTTACAAAGGATCCTGGCTCTCCTACCAGATTGGCAAACGATTGGTAAATGTGAAATATATTTCTTTGGTTAACCTGATTATGGACAAACCGGTAGTAAAGGAATTAATACAAAATGAACTGACTGTTGAGAATCTTACCGGCGAATTAAATGACCTGCTTAATAATGAAAGTCGAAAAGATAAGTTGAAAGAAGACTATGCACAATTGAAGAAAATACTAAGTGAAGGCGGAAATGCTTCTGCCAAGGCTGCTGATTCTATTTATCGTTTTCTAAAGAAGTAATTTAATAGCAAGTATAATCAGGCAAAGGATAAAAACAAGAATGCTGATTCTGTTAATCCCATGCATA
Organism: Chitinophagaceae bacterium; assembly: GCA_049644925.1. GTDB lineage: Bacteria > Bacteroidota > Bacteroidia > Chitinophagales > Chitinophagaceae > JJ008. The sequence continues at coordinate 3,372 of JBARSW010000496.1, forward strand.
TAACCAATCCATTTATCCTTCGGACGATTCGGGTCTTTTTTCTTTAGAAAAAGATATTCTGCAAATTGATCCCAGACTTTCATATGGCGAAAATATTAATAAAGCATTTTAAAAATAAAAAAAGCTCCTGAAAAGAAGCTTTTGTGGAGGTTACCGGAGTCGAACCGGTGACCTTTTGCATGCCATGCAAACGCTCTAGCCAGCTGAGCTAAACCCCCTTTTTGCGGATTGCAAATATAGAAGCAACAGCCTGTATTCCAAAATAAAAAACCCCGGATAAATCCAGGGTTTTAGCTGTAAAATTTATTTCAACTATTAATCTCCGGTTTTCAAGAACCAGTTAGTATTGAACTACTCTCCCCAAATATTCTCTTTTCCATCCAGCCATTGTTTCACCAGGTCTGTTGTTACCGATTTGGGTCTTTCCAGCGGGAAGCCCAATGCCCTGTCCCAGCAAAGACTGGCCAACACTCCCAATGCACGGCTAACGGCAAACAAAACTGTATAAAATTCATATTCCACCATGCCATAATGCACCAATAATGCGCCGCTGTGTGCATCTACATTCGGCCAGGGATTTTTTATTTTTCCTAATGTTTGTAATATTGGCGGAACTGTTTCATAAATATTCCAGACTGTCTGCACCAATTTATCATCGGGCATATGCTTTTTACCAAAATCCATCTGTGCTGTAAACCTTGGGTCTGTTTTGCGCAGCACGGCATGTCCATATCCGGGTACTACTTTCCCTTCACCCAACGTTTTCTTTACATACTCTGCAATCTGATCTTTGGTTGGCAAATCAGTTTTCAACTCTTCCTGCATTTCATAAATCCATTTGATCACTTCCTGGTTGGCTAATCCATGCAAAGGACCAGCCAGTCCATTCATTCCTGCAGCATAACTTAAGTAAGGATCACTTAATGTGGAACCTACCAGGTGCGTTGTATGTGCAGATACATTACCGCCTTCATGATCGGCATGAATTGTCATATACAACCGCATCAAATCTTTAAAGCTTTCATCATCATACCCAAGCATATGAGCAAAGTTGCCTGCCCAATCCAATAATCCATTGGGTTGAATGTCATCGCTGTTTTTATATTTACGGCGATAGATATAGGCCGCAATCCTTGGTAAACGGGAAAGCAGAACAATGCAATCATCAAAAACCGGTAACCAGTAATCTTTCTTACTTATCCCTTCTGCATATTTTTTCTGAAAATAACTTTCTGTTTGCAATGCCATTACACCTACAACAAACATCGTCATGGGATGTGTATGTATGGGCAATGCATTGATTGCCTCAAATACATGGGTAGGCACATGGCTTCTCCTTTGCAAGATATCGGTTACATGCTCAGCATCATCTTCTGTTGGCAACTCGCCAATCATCATCAGGTAAAACAATCCTTCGGGTAATGGCTCACTACCACCCGGGGCTCTGGGCAATTTTTCTCTCAGTTCCGGTATGGAAAAACCTCTGAAACGGATACCTTCCTGGGCATCCAGTAAGGAAGTTTCTGTAACTAAACCGGTTATTCCCCGCATGCCCTGGTAAATCTGTGAAAGTTGAACTTCACCGATTACTTTATTGCCATGTTCTTTTAGTAGTTCTTTAATTTCGATTGCTACACTGTCGGATTTGGCTTTAAACCTGCTTTTTATTACACCCATTTTATTTTATATTTCCGGGATTATTAAACAAAATTAGAACGCTTAAAATTACACAATGCACTTTGCTACAACAAAAATTAAGTTTGAAAGTTTGTACAGTTTCTTTTTTTATTATGCTGACCGGTACATTTTCATTTCTACCCTCAAAATTGAAGAGAAACTATTTGGGTGTTTTTCGGTAAAGCCAGAATGCAACAATTAAAAAAGCCACATTAGGCAGCCAGGCGGCTATTAATGGATGAAAATTCCCTTTGGTAGCAAAAACCGTAGAAAACCTGTCTGAAATAATAAATAGTGAAGCAATAATTATTCCCATAGCCAGGTGCATACCGCTGCCACCCCTGTTTTTCCGGCTGGCAATTACGGCTCCTATCATTGTCAGCAGCAAAACTGCTGAAGGAGTGGCTGTTCGTCTGTATCGTTCCACCTTCATCGCTTTCAATCCCTCCGTACCACGCATTTCTTCCTGGTTAATAAAAGCTACTAATTCAGGTGTTGTAAGCTGGTCTTTTAAGTACTCATCCCTCCTTAATTCATTCGGCTTCAAAGTCAGGTTCAGTGTAAGACTGGGGTAAAAAGTCATTTTCTCATTCAGGCTATCTACATATCGTTCTGCGGCATTTGTCAATATCCATTTTTTACTGGAAGTATCCCAGCGTATAGATTCTGCACGGATATTATAAACAATTTTATTCCCTTTAACCCGGTTAAGAAAAAATGTTCTGGCAGATTTTGAACTGGTATCGTAATCTTTAATTCCTATAAAAGTATTGATATCTAATCGCCTGTAAAAACAACGGTAACAACTACCATATTCAACTGATTTTGATGGATTGCTGCCATCTATATATTTACTTTGAAAATTACTCCGGATGTAGTTTGCTTTTGGTATCCAGTAGCGGTTTCCAAACCAAAGTGTAAGTGCCAGTATAACACCGCCGATAACATAGGGACGTAAAAAACGATTGTAGCTGGTACCACTGGAAAGAATGGCAATAACTTCTGACCGGGTGGCCATTCTGCTGGTAAAAAATATGACGGCAATGAAAACAAATAAAGGGAAAAGCAAACTCCATATCCAGGGCACAAACCCCAGGTAATAGTTTTTTATTATACCCATTGTGCTAAGGTCTGCCTTTACAAAATCATCCGCTTTTTCACTACTGTCAACAGCCACCGCTATAACAGTAAACAGGAACAGACAAAAAATAAAAGTGACAAGAAATTTCTTTAGTATGTACCAATCAATTTTCTTCATCAGTGATTACCACTTTCGCCGTATTTCTTTGTTTAATATAAAAGCTTGGGTGGTCTGGCAAATGTAATTGAAAAACTGTTGCGGTATTGTGAAAGCAGTTATTGCCGGCAATGAAAAAAAGCCCACTTATAACAGGTCTTATTATAGTTTTTGCTTTAGTCGTCCCACCATTTCATTTTTCCAGCTACTGAAATCACCTTCCTGAATATGTTTCCTGGCTTCCCCCATCAGCCACAAATAAAAAGCAAGATTATGAACGCTGGCTATTGTATAACCCAGAAACTCTTTTGCTTTCATCAGGTGCCGTAAATACGCTTTGCTGTAATAATTACTCATTTCACTTTCAAATCCATCATCTATCGGGGAGAAATCTTTTTCCCATTTCTTATTATCGATATTAATAACACCCTTGGTTGTAAAAAGCATTGCATTTCTTCCATTCCGGGTGGGCATTACACAGTCAAACATATCAATCCCCATGCTTATACATTCCAGAATATTCCACGGAGTGCCAACACCCATCAGGTATCTTGGCTTATCAGTTGGTAAATGATCGCAACACCTGTCACATATCTCATACATTACTTCTTCCGGTTCTCCCACACTTAATCCACCAATGGCATTTCCAGTAGCGCCTTTTGATGAAATATATTCACAGGATTGTTTTCGCAAATCTTTATATGTACCACCCTGAACAATGGGAAACAGGTTTTGAGTATATCCATATTTGGGTGCCGTTGCATCAAATTGTTGAAAACACCTGTCGAGCCAGCGATGCGTCATTTCCATCGACTTTTTTGCATAACTGAATTCACTGCCGCCCGGAGGACATTCATCAAATGCCATAATGATATCCCCGCCAATCCTCCGCTGAATGTCCATTACTTTTTCGGGAGTAAAAAGATGACTGCTGCCATCGATATGTGATTGAAAAGTAACTCCCTCTTCTTTTATCTTTCTTGTGCCCGCCAGCGAAAAAACCTGGTAACCGCCACTATCGGTCAGAATTGGTTTATTCCAGCCATTAAATTTGTGCAATCCTCCAACTTCTTCCAGGACTTCTAAACCAGGCCGTAAATAAAGATGATAGGTATTACCAAGGATTATCTGCGCTTTTATATCATGCAGCAACTGTTGTTGTGTTACGGCTTTTACACTGCCAACTGTGCCTACTGGCATAAAGATGGGTGTGAGTATTTCCCCATGATCGGTGGTTATTTTACCAGACCGGGCTTTTGTAGCTGCGTCTTTATGTTGCAATTGAAATTTTAAGGCTGTCATAATAATCCGCAATATAAACCGAAACTGTTTTCCACAACCTGTGAAATATAAGAGAATTTACAACAGTAGCTTGTCATTATCTTCGCCACTATGCCACCAATTAACTGGGGAGAATTTCTCTTTTATTTTTTTATTGCCACTACGGCTGTTCAGCTTTTTTATTACAGCTATTTTTTTAGCCGCCTTGCCTTTTTAAAAGCCAGGAAGAAAACCCAATCCCAGCAACATCCGATTTCTGTAATTATTTGCGCCAGGGATGAAGATGAGAACCTTGCCCGCAACCTGCCGGGTGTTTTAGTACAGCAATATCCCAGCAGCAGTGAAGTGGTGGTTATAAATGACAACTCCACAGATGATTCAAAATACATCTTGCAGGAACTCAATAAAACATTCAAATCCCTGAAAGTAGTAGAACTTACCCAGGAAGCAATGTTGATTTCCGGGAAAAAATATCCCTTATCAATTGGTATCCGTGAAGCAAAATATGAGGTGCTTTTATTAACCGATGCAGATTGTGTGCCTGCCAGCGAATATTGGATACAAAAAATGCAGGATGGCTACGAAAAAGACATTGAAATTGTATTGGGCTACGGGGCTTATCATAAACGAAAAGGTTTACTGAATAAACTGATCCGGTTTGAAACATTTCACACAGCACTCCAATATCTTTCTTATGCCTTAGCCGGTATCCCCTATATGGGAGTAGGCAGAAACCTGTCTTATAAAAAAGATTTATTTATCCGCAATAAAGGTTTCTCGTCTATCAATCATATTCCAAGTGGCGACGATGACTTGTTTATCAACAAAGTGGCCACTAAAAAAAATACGGCGGTTGTTGTCGATCCGGATACTATCACCAGGTCCATTCCAAAAACAACATGGGGAACCTGGCTCAGGCAAAAATCAAGACATTATACAACGGCCAAATTTTACAAACCAAAGCATAAGTTTTTACTGGGACTCTATTTTGCCACGCAGTTTATTTATTATCCATTGCTGGCAGCATCCCTCATTTTTTATGATTGGAAATATGCTTTGATTGTTTTTGGCACCCGTTTTATTTTGCAGACATTTGTTTTATACAAATCCATGAAAAAAATGGGAGAGGCCGATCTGTGGCCCTGGTTCATTTTCCTGGATATGTGGATGTTTTTTTATTATTTGATCTTTGCACCGGCCCTCTGGAAAAGACCCCGTAACAAATGGTAAATGTCAGAAAATAAAAAAGAGCCCTTCTTATGGAAATCTTACTAAAATACTTTGCTGATTTTTCTGAAAAACAGGTTGAACAATTCCGAAAACTGGAAGGTCTATATACAGAATGGAATGAAAAAATAAATGTTATTTCCAGGAAAGATATCGGCAGCTTATACGAAAAACATGTTTTGCATTCTTTAAGTATTGCAGCTGCATTCGATTTTCAACCCGGTACAGAAATAATTGATATTGGTACAGGCGGTGGCTTTCCGGGCATACCACTGGCAATATTTTTTCCGGAAGTAAAATTTCACCTTGCAGATAGTATCGCTAAAAAATTAAAAATTGTGGAAGCTATTTCGGAAGAAACAGGTCTTTCAAATGTAACGACACAGCATATAAGAGCCGAAGAAATTAAAGGAAGAAAATTTGATTTTGCCGTTTCCAGAGCGGTTGCTCCTCTTAAAGATTTATGGAGATGGAGCAAACCACTTTTAAAAACCAATTCAACCATTCCCGATAATCCAAAACCAGGGCTAATCTGCCTAAAGGGCGGCGACCTTACAGAAGAAATACAGGAAAGCAATACCCGGCCACGCATCATTGAAATTTCTGCTATTTTTCA
>JBARSW010000497.1:0-2214 GCA_049644925.1 Chitinophagaceae bacterium
AACCATTAGCCATTGGTGCCCATGGGGTAAAAAGAGCTGATGTAAAAGAAGGTGAGTTTGTTTTGGTGGTTGGCGCAGGCCCTATCGGTTTAGGTATTATGGAATTTGCAAGAATTGCCGGTGGTAAAGTAATTGCGTTGGATATAAATGAACAACGTCTTTCTTTTTGTAAAGACAAACTAAAAGTGGCATATACAATAAATGGGGCAACGGAAAATGTTTCAGAACGGTTACTGCAAATAACAAATGGTGATATGCCAACGGTGGTCATTGATGCCACCGGAAGTTTAAAAGCAATTAACAATGCTTTTCAATATATGGCACACGGTGCAAGGTATGTATTGGTAGGCTTACAAAAAGAAAATCTCAGTTTCAGCCATCCGGAATTTCATAAAAGGGAGGCAACACTGATGAGCAGCAGAAACGCCACGAAAGAAGATTTTGCCAAAGTGATAGATAGTATGAAGACAGGAAAAGTTAATCCGGCAACCTATATCACTCACCGGGTAGCATTTGATGGGGTAAAAGATAATTTTAAAAGTTGGCTTGATCCTGAAAATGGAGTAATAAAAGCAATGATTGAGATGAAATAGACTTTCTTGTTTTACAAGTAAATATGAATAAAAGATGAAAAGAAACGGACTGATTTTTTCGCTGATGATTTTATTCGCTTTTAGCGCTGCTGACAAATCAAAACTAAAAATCTTTATTGCCGGTGATTCTACAGCCGCTATTAAAGAAATAAAAGCATTTCCGGAAACCGGATGGGGGATGCCCTTTGTTTTTTTCTGGGATTCTACCATAACGGTTATTAATAAAGCAAAGAACGGCCGCAGCACCAGCTCATTTAGAAATGAAGGGCTATGGAAACAAATTATGGATGAGGCAGGAGAAGGTGATTATATTTTTATCCAGTTTGGCCATAATGATGAAGTAGCCACAAAAAAAACTTACACAACGGAAACAGCATTTAAAAATAACCTGGTACAATATGTGGAGGAAGCAAGACAAAAAAATGCCATCCCGGTTTTATTAACCCCGATGGCCCGCAGAAAATTTGATAGCACCGGAATCATTGCTGGCACACATGATGTGTATGCACAAATAACCAGGGATGTGGCTCAAGAAAAGAAAGTGATATTGCTTGATATGGATAAAAAAACACAGGCATTATATCAGCAGTTTGGAGTTGAAAATTCAAAACTTTTATTCCTGCAATTAAGACCAGGCGAACATCCCAACTATCCGGATGGAAAAGAGGACAATACACATTTCAATGAAATGGGTGCAAGACTGGTAGCGCAATTAGTATTACAGGAGATAAAGGAAAAATGTCCCGAATTAGCTGAACGGGTTATAAAACCTGTTCTAAAAAAATAATCAGATGAAAAAAGTTGTATTAACGATTTGTTTTATTGCCACATATTTAATTAACAGTACTGCACAAACTTCAAATCCGCAGCAATACCAATATAAATTTACTGTAGCGAAAGATGGTACTGGAGATTTTTTATTTATTCAGGATGCAATTGATGCCTTAAGAGTATATCCGCTGGCACCCATTACTGTTTATATTAAGAATGGAGTATACAATGAAAAGATAGAGTTACCGGCAAACAATGTGGATATAACTTTTGTCGGCGAAAATGTTGATAGTACGATCATTACTTATAATGATTACTCAGGAAAAGGAAAACATACCACCTTTACTTCTTACACAGCAAAAATTTCGGGTAATCGTTTTCGGGCAGAGAATATCACATTTGCAAACAGCGCAGGGCCGGTAGGACAGGCATTGGCATTGTATGTGGATGCAGACAAAGCTGTTTTTAAGAATTGTAAGTTTCTCGGAAACCAGGATACCATTTTCACCGGAGGTGAATATTCCAGACAGTTGTTTGTGAATTGCTATATAGAAGGAACTACTGATTTCATTTTTGGACCTGCTACTGCCGTTTTTCAAAATTGTACTATTCGTTGTAAAAAAAATTCTTTTATTACTGCCGCCAGCACACCAAAAGGAAAGCAGTTTGGGTTTGTATTCAAAGAGTGTAAAATTATTGCTGATACAAATGTTACTCAATTGCATCTTGGCAGACCGTGGCGGGCTTATGCCAAAACAGTTTTTCTGAATTGTGAACTGCCAAAAGTAATTGCACCGGAAGGTTGGAACAATTGGAGCAATCCGGAAAATGAAAAAACTGTTTATTATGC
>JBARSW010000498.1:0-4671 GCA_049644925.1 Chitinophagaceae bacterium
CAGTACTGCCTGCTTCACGGATATGATAACCTGAAATAGAAATGGTGTTCCAACGGGGCACTTCCTGGCTGCACCATTCAAAAATATCATTGATGATTCGCATCGATGGTTTTGGTGGATAGATATAGGTACCTCTTGCTGCATATTCTTTAAGGATATCATTTTGTATAGTACCTGAAATTTTTTTCAAGTCAGCTCCCTGTCGTTTTGCCAGCGCTGCATAAAATGACAGCAAGATAAATCCGGTAGCATTAATCGTCATGGATGTACTTACATTTTCCAGTTTTATTCCTTTGAACAAAATTTCCATATCCTCCAATGAATCGATAGCCACTCCAACTTTCCCAACTTCGCCTTCGGCTAAAGCATGATCACTGTCGTATCCAATTTGTGTTGGCAGATCAAATGCAACACTTAAACCGCTTACGCCCTGCGATAATAAATAATGGTAACGCTTATTACTTTCTTCAGCAGTAGAGAATCCTGCATACTGGCGCATTGTCCAGAGTTTACCACGATACATATCTGATTGTACACCCCTGGTAAAAGGGAAAGAACCGGGTTTTTCGTTCAGGGTGGGTGGCAGGTCACTGCCCGAATAGATTGTTTTAATTTCTATTCCACTGTCAGTAATTTTTTTATTTTCTTCCATAAAATCAGAATTGATAATAAATACAACCAAAAAACCTGAAACCACCCCGGAGTTTATTTAAAGGTTCTGTAAACTCCAGTTTGGCAAGGCTATTATAATAATATTTTTTTCCATTTGCGATAATTAGTTTAGGCCCTGCCTGTACTTCCATTTTAAATTTTTTCTTGAGCCGGAATTGTGTGCCAATACCTGCACCTGGATTTATTTCAAATGTAGTTGTTCTTTGTAATATTGAGTCGGGTTCAAAATGTGAAAAGCCCGGCCGTTCAGTTCTTTTTCCTGTTTCGTTAAAAAAGGAATAATAGAAGTTGAATTTTCCCCTATTTCTATTTAAATAAAAAGATTTTTCAAATGTTAGCCATTTCCTGTTTGTTGTTACGGCGTCAGCGGCAGGTGAACCTCCAGCAAAAGTGAAATGTATCTGCCATGATGAGCTTTGTGTTTTGTTTAATCGCTCAAAACCAATATTCCCCATTCCAAATCCGGATTGAAACATCGGTACACCCATTAAGCCAAGTTTTATCCTGTTACGTTGTGCATCTGCTTTAAAAAAAAATATTGCGAAAAATATAAGCAGGATATTCTTCATTACTTCATCAGCTTTTTTGCTTCAAAATTTAATGCCTGTAAAACCATTTCATGAAGAGCCCCTCCCGGTTGTGCAATCAGCAATTCTAATATCTTTTTATTTAACTCTGTTGCAGAAGTTGTATCAGGCAATGAATTTGCTACCTGATGTACCAGCATAATATTTTGTTCTTTCAGATTGCGTACTGCATCCCAGCTTACCGGACTTACGTATAATTGTTGTGTACTGTTATATTCAAATTCCTGTTTAATATTCTCTGTAAGGATTAATTTCATCTCAGCGGCAGAAATGCCTGTTTGATTTAACCTGCTGATGATATTTGGTAAGGAAATCCGTTCAGTAAGTAACACTAATCTTTCATAAGCCTGGAGGCGAAGGGTTATTAAATCTGGCTTTTTATCAGGATTTGAAGGACTGGTGAAAGTTGGTTTGCGGAATAATGAAACTGCAGCAACGGCAAGAGCAATTGCTGAAATAACAAGGCTTATTGCGGATAAATCCATTTTGTTGATTTGTTTGGGTTTCGTTTGCAAAAGTAATAAAGGATGATGTCAATCCACTAATTAGTAATCAGGTATTTAGTATGATTTTGAATAAAAAAGATTTTTAAATTCCTTTCTTCGAAAGAGTGTTGTTGATATTAAGGCAGAAGATTATTTACATTTGTTTTATGGAAACAACAACAACTCCCGTAACATTAACACCCGGTGCTATTGCTGAAATAAAAAGGCTGATGGAAGCAGAGGGATTTGATTTTTCACAGAAATTAAGAATTGGTGTGAAGGGTGGGGGATGTTCCGGAATGACTTATGTGATGGGCTTTGACCAGGTAAAAGAAAATGATTCTCATTTTGAAATTGAGACAATTCCCTGTATAATGGAAAAAGCTCATGAAATATACCTTTTTGGTATGCTGATAGATTGGCAGGATGGCCTTAATAACAGGGGATTTACTTTTAAAAATCCCAATGCAAGTACAACTTGCGGATGTGGAACTTCATTTGCTGTTTAATAAATATTGAATTGTTTTTTTTATGTATAATAGAGAAGAGCCTCCAAAACGGAGGCTCTTCTCTTATGCAAAATCAGGTAACCCTTTTCTATTTTTTGGGTGTTACATTTTTTATTTTATTTACTGGCATTGATTTACCAAGAGGTCTGTTTCCTCCCAGGTCAACCAGTATCGGTGCAGCCACAAAAATTGAAGAATACGTACCGGTGACAATACCGATCAACATGGCAAATGCAAAACCTTTTGTAACCTCTCCGCCCACTAAGAAAAGTATCAGGATAGTAAGGAATACGGTGAGTGATGTCATAATGGTACGGCTCAATGTTTCATTAATGGCCCTGTTAATTACTTCACCACGGGGCGCATTTGGCATCAGGTGACTGTCTTCCCTTATACGGTCAAATACAATAACCGTATCGTTCATTGAGAATCCAATTACAGTTAAAATCGCTGCAATAAAATGCTGGTCAATTTCAAGAGGGAATGGTACAATTGTTCTGGCAAATGAGAAAACTATCAGTGTTACCAGTACGTCATGCAATAATGATACAATAGTACCCAAGGAATATCTCCAGTCGCGGAAACGAACGAAGATATAAAGGAAAATGGCCAACATGGCAAAAATGGTTGCTTTTACAGCACCAGCTTTGAGGTCGTCAGAAATAGTAGGTAATACTTTTTGAGATCCTTGCTTGTATTGTGTGTCAAATTTTTCGTAAGTAATATTTGCCGGTAAATAATTTTTTAATCCGGTCATCAATGCTCTTTCTACGACAGAGTCGGCAGTTTGTTCAGTATTGTTGATTTTGTAAGAAGTAGTTATATCCAATGTTGCATTATCACCAATTGTTTTGATGATTGGACTTTGATCTTCAAAAACTACTCTCAGGTCATTTCGTACTTGCTCAACATTTACAGCTTTGTCAAACCTGATTTTATAACTACGTCCACCCTTAAATTCTACACCCTGATCAAAACCATTGAAGTAAGCGGCAATTCCCAATGCAAGAACAATCATCGATATAACATATGCATATTTACGATATTCAATAAACTTATATTTTGCATGCTTGAATACTTTGCGGGAAATACCAGTGAAATACTCAAGATGCTTTTTCTTACTGGTAAATAATTCAGCAACCCAACGACTTACAAGGATACCACAGAATAAGGAAAGAAGAATACCAATGATCTGAGTAGTGGCAAATCCTTTTACCGGACCTAATCCAAAGTAAAAAAGAATTAAGGCTGTCAATAAGGTTGTAACGTGGGCATCCAATACAGGTGGAAGCGATCGTTTATAACCTTCACTAATAGCGGGTAAATACCCCTTTCCTTTGGTAAGTTCTTCTTTTATCCGTTCATAAATAATAACGTTTGTATCCACGGCCATACCAATAGTAAGTACAAGACCAGCTATACCCGGAGCTGTTAATGTGGCCCCTAAACCTGCCAGAATACCTACCGTGAATAAAAGGTTAAGTATTAAAGCTATGTTAGCAACCCATCCACTGGTATTATAATAAACCAGCATTAACAGAAATATTACAATGAATGAAATTAGAAAGGCCATTGAACCACCACGAATTGCCTCTTTGCCCAAAGTTGGTCCAACCTGCTGCTCAGCAACAATTTTTGCGGGTGCAGGCAGTTTACCAGCCTTTAATATATTGGCAAGATCCACTGCTTCTTGTTGAGTATAACCTCCGGTAATTACTGAAGATCCATCATCAATAACACTTTGAACAGTAGGTGCTGAATAAACAATATTATCCAAAACAACAGCAATTGGCTTTTTCAAATTGTCTTCCGTCATTTTCTTCCAGATAACTCTGCCGGAAGTTTTCATGTCCATACGGATTTCCACTTTACCGTATTGGTCAAAATCCTGTCGGGCATCTGAAATTGCATCACCTTCTAATTTTGCCTGGCTTCTTCCATAAGTTTTTAATGCATAAAGAGGAAGGTTAGTGGCAAGTTTTCCTTTTTCATCCCTGGAAGGAATACCAAACGCCCAAACTATATCTGGCGAAAAATTAGGTTTCAATTCATTCAAATACTCCCTGACAAGTCCGGAATCTTTAATAGCAACTGCACCTATTGCAGAAGGATAAAAAACCGCTCCTTTTTCATCCTGTGATGGAGAAAAGAACTGAATATACTTGTCAAGTGTATTTTGAATGGCGGCTAATTTATCAGTTGGTTTATTCTTATTTGTATCATCAGTTCCAAGTTGTGTAGATAGTTTTCCTTTGGTGGTATCATTTGTTTTTCCAATTGACTTCCCGCCTGCAGTATCTGTATTAATTGCCGTATCTGTTTTAGCAGTGGTATCTTTTACTCCGCCATATTTAGCATTGAAAGCCTGAATACCACGCTGCCAGCTATCCTGGTAATTTTTATCTTCCAGAGTATATA
>JBARSW010000499.1:0-1605 GCA_049644925.1 Chitinophagaceae bacterium
AGGCATCCGCTGACTACTGACAAGATCAATCCCTTTTTTGAAACGCCACTTGTGTTAGCCTGCAATTTTTGATAGGCCCTTGCATTCAATAGTATTGCTAAAGCGATCAATGCCACACCACCAAAAATCAATACCGGATTTCCCTGGGGAATAGAAATATAATTAACAATTACACCCAACACCAGCGCAATACCAATACCAACAGGAAATGCAACGGACATTCCTGCAATTCCAATGGCAGCCACTAATAAGATATTTGCCAGATTAAAAACAATGCCTCCGATAAGTGCCGACAAAATATTACTGTTATCTGCTTGTTTTATATCATTTAGAAAAGCCCTTCCTTCGTCCCCATTACTGCCTAATGTAAAAGCCAGCAGTAATGTGGTAAGTAAGATTCCAAAACCATAATCCCAGTACAATAATTCAAAACGCCAGGTTTTGGTGGTAAGCTTTGTAGTATTGGCCCATGAACCCCAGCAGAGCATGGTTATAACACAAAGCATAATTGCCAGACCGTAATTTTCTACAATAAACATACTGTTAGTTTTATGTGGTGATTAATTCTAAACCTAATTCACTTCTTTGAGGTACCGATGATTGAGCACCCAGTCTTGTTACAGAAATGGAAGCCGCTTTTACTGCAAATTGAATGGCCTGCTCCCATTCCATATTTTCTGTAATTGCAACTGCTAATGCTCCGTTGAAAGTATCACCTGCGGCCGTTGTATCTATTGCCTGTACTACCGGAGCATTAATCAATAATTTGAGATGATCATTCTGGAAAAAAGCTCCTTTCTTCCCTAAAGTGACAATTACATTCTGCACCCCCTTTTTTAAAAAAACATCAGCCGCCATAGATGCACTTGCTTCATCTTCAACTTTAACGCCGGTTAATAAAGCCGCCTCTGTTTCATTGGGTGTTATCAGAAATAATCCTTTCAACAAATCGTCAGCAATTTTTTGTGCTGGTGCCGGATTAATAATTACTTTCTGATTATTTGCCTTTGCCATTTTCACTACGGCTGCAATTGTTAACATAGGAATTTCCAATTGCAGTAATATAATTTCTGCAGCGGTAAAATTTTTCACTCTATCAATATCTGAAGGCAAAAGTTCGGCATTTGCACCGGGAGCCACTACAATACAGTTTTCGCCTTCTGCATTTACCATAATTAAAGCAGTACCAGATGGTGCTTTTTCATCAATAAAAATATATTCTGTATGAATACCTTCTTTTTGCAATCCTCCTATTGTTTGTTTACCAAAAATATCATTGCCCACCTTTGCAATGAATGTAACTTCTCCACCCAATCTAGCAGCAGCAACAGCCTGGTTAGCACCTTTGCCGCCAGCATTCATTAAAAAAGTACCTCCCATTATTGTTTCGCCAGGTTTTGGAAGCGATGGCGATTTTACAACCATGTCAGTGTTTGCACTGCCGATCACCATGATATTACTTGTACTCATTTTTCTATTTTTTAATTATAAAAAGCCTGCTTATTCTTCAAAAGAAAATTTATATACATCACTTTTCTTTGGTTCAGTTTTATAAATAATTGCTTCAGTGATGTATATGTTTCCATTTAGAGATTCAGTGTTTTT
>JBARSW010000500.1:0-6645 GCA_049644925.1 Chitinophagaceae bacterium
ATACGGACGAAAAACCATTTACACCTACAATATGCTGGTGTATATGCTGGGTATTGCCATTATCATGTTCGCTGTTAATTACCCCATGCTGTTAACCGGTTTCCTGGTTACTGGTATTTCAGTGGGAGCAGGTGTTCCTGCTTCATGGACCTATATTTCTGAAAATTCAGAAGTAGGTAACCGTGGAAAGAATATGGGTATTTCACAGTTTGCCTGGGGGGTCGGTCCGATGGTTATTTTAATTTTGGGAATGCTCCTTGCCCCGGGCAAAGCGGATGCTTCAGCCGGTGTTTTATTTGGTTCTGTACAAAAAATAGCTGCGTTCTTTATTGGTAACGATGCAAGCGTTGAAGCAATCAATGTATTTAGCAGCCGTATCATTTTCGGGTCTTTGTTTGTGGTGGCATTAATCGCATGGACTTTGCAACGAAAACTCAATGAATCGAAAGACTGGGAAGAAGCCAAAAAAATGCAAACTAAGGAAAAACAACCTGGCGTTTTTGCATCGTTTAGCACTCTTTTTACCAACAAAGTAAATATCCACACCATACTTTTTCTGGCAGGCATTTATATAAGCTGGAATATGGTGGCTTCGGTGATGGGTTTCTTCCAGCAACATATTTATGAAACCGCAGGCGGTCTTTCTAACGGGGAGGCCAATATGATTTCGGCAGTACAATGGATTGTGATTATTGCAGTAACGTATTTTGGCTTTGCTATGCTGGTTGATAAAGTCAATCAACGCTGGCTGTATGTTTTTGGCACATCAATAGGTATAGTGGCCTGGGGTATTCTAATTTTTATAGGAATAAAAAACCATGCAGCACTATGGACTTTCACCATTCTTTGGGGCATACATGCCGGCATAAGTGTACAGGCATTTTATGCACTATGGGCTTCGGAACTTTTTCCAGCCAAATACCGGGCCGCTGCCCAAGGTATTATGTTTTTTGCCGTTAGAAGCGTAGCAGCCATATGGGGATTGGGCTTTGTAAATATTTATGGCAAAAACGGAGAAGGATTTTACACCGCAGCCTACATTATGATTGGGCTACTCATTGTGGCACTTATAATAGGAACGATTTGGACACCAAAAACCCGTGGCAAATCATTGCAACAAATAACTGAAGAAAGATACGGAGAGGACATTTAGTTTGTGTCTATTTTATTTTAGTAAATAACAACGAAGCAATTAACGAGAAGCAAATGGATAATTCTTTTTCACAGCTTACTTCTTCTTCAGCAACATGGATATGGTATCCCGGCGATTTTGAAATTGTACTTTCCAATAAAGTGCAAAACCGCCGTACCGAACGTGGCACTTTCTTCCCGGTGTTCTGGAAAATGGACAATCATTATGTGCTGATGGATTTTCATAAAGTGTTTGATGTGCCTGCACCGGAGACTGTTGATATTTATGTAGAAGGAGAATACAATGTAAAAATTGATGGGAAAGCATTTGAAGGAAGTCCAAAACAAATTATCGTTCCGGCTGGTAAACACAAAATCAACATCAAAGTATTTAACCAGGCCAATGTGCCTGCTGTTTTTGTAAAAGGAAAAACAATAGTATCAGATGCTTCGTGGTTAGTAACATTTGAAGACAAAGAATGGATTGATGAAACAGGTAAAACTTCTGATTTGTCAGCAACAAAATGGGTGCATGCAGGAAGCTGGAATTTTAATTCACCCACGCAATTGCCTTCACAGTTTACATTGCCTGTAAAAGAACAATCAGCAGTATCAACAGTAAAAGGGGAAAATTCCATGCTGGTTGATTTTGGAAAAGAAACACTAGGTTTCATCAAATTGCACGGATTAAAAGGCAAAGGCAGGGTTTCTGTTTATTATGGTGAATCAAAAGAAGAAGCATTGTCTGCTGAACATTGCGAAGCATTGGACAGGGTGGATGTTGACAATGCAGCAGCAATAGACCAAACCATGAAGCTGTCGAAAGCGTATCGTTTTGTCAATGTGCAGTACGATGCAGGTGTGTCGCTTGATGCTGTTTCCATGCTGTATGAATATGCTGATGTAGAACAACGTGGCAGCTTTACCTGCAATGATGCGGAGATTAATAAAATTTACGATGTAGCGAAATATACATTTGAACTCAATACAAGAGAATTTTTTATTGATGGTATTAAACGAGACCGCTGGATATGGAGTGGTGATGCCTACCAGAGCTACCTCATGAACTATTATCTCTGCTTTGATAACGAAACAGTAAAACGTACAACGTATGCATTGCGTGGTAAAGACCCGGTAACAGGTCACATCAACACCATCATGGATTATACGTTCTTTTGGTTCCTTGGCATTTATGATTATTATCTTTATACAGGTGATATGAATTTTATAGCACAGAACTACGACCGCATGAAAACGCTGATGGATTATGTGCTGGCAAGAAGAAATAAAGATGGGCTAATGGAATGGATGACCGGCGACTGGATTTTTATTGACTGGGCTGCAGGTCTCAGTAAAAAAGGCGAAGTAAGTTTTGAACAGTTATTGTTTGCACGCAGCCTTGAAACCATTGCTTTGTGTGCAAACGTTGCTGATGATAAAGATGCAGCCACACAATACAATACATTGGCTGCTGATATTCGCAAAAAACTGTTCGATATTTACTGGAACGACGAAAAACAGGCATTGGTACACAGCCGTGTGGATGGAAAGCAAACAGAAAATGTAACCCGTTATGCCAACATGTTCGGCATCTTCTTTAACTATTTTACTGAAGCACAAATGCAGCAGGTAAAAAAATCGGTGCTATTGAATGATAACATACAAAAGATTACCACGCCATACATGCGGTTTTACGAACTGGAAGCATTGTGTGCAATGGGTGAACAGGATTATGTGCTCAAGGAAATGAAAGATTACTGGGGCGGCATGCTCAATCTAGGTGCTACCAGTTTTTGGGAGGAATATAATCCTTCACAAAGTGGCGCTGAGCATTTGGCCATGTACGGCCGTAAATTTGGAAAGAGTCTGTGCCATGCCTGGGGAGCCAGTCCCATTTATTTATTGGGTAAGTATTATTTAGGTGTTAGTCCTGCTAAGCCTGGCTATGAAATGTACACTATACAACCACAATTGGGCGGTTTGCAATGGATGCAGGGCAAAGTACCCACACCTGATGGAGATATTGAAGTGTACATGAGTGAAACTGAAATAAAAATTACCGGTGCTTGTGGTACAGGTATATTGAAATTTAAAAGTAAAAGCAAACCAACTACCGTGGATGGCAATCTTACTGACAAAGGAAATGGAAATTATGAATTGGTGATTGAGAAGGGGAAAGGTTATGTTGTAAAGTATAATTAAATTAAATCACTAAGACACAAAGGGCACTAAGGTTTACTAAGTCTTTGTGTTTGCTTTGTGTACTTCGTGTCTTTGTGGTTCAAAAAAGATGAGGAAAGAACAAGATGTACAACTGAGATTCTTCTTTTCTTTTATAAAAAGAAAAGAAGAACAGAACAAAGTTCACAACGATGCTGCACAGAATTACTAAAGCTGATAAAATGAAAAATATTTTAATCATAACAACCATTTTCATTTCACAAAATGTGACAGCGCAAAATGGGTTGGTCAACACACAAGCCAGCCCTCATGCCAAACTCACTAGTGTGGGCATGAGTGATGTGCAATGGACAAAAGGTTTTTGGGCAGAACGTTTTGTCGTGTGCCGAGATGCTATGGTGCCGCAACTGTGGAGTATTTATACCAGCGATACGATTTGTTATGCATATAAAAACTTTAAAGTAGCAGCTGGAATAGATACGGGAAGATTCCGTGGGCCATCTTTTCACGACGGTGATTTTTATAAAACACTGGAGGCAGTAGCGGCAATGTATGCCTGTACAAAAGACAAAAAGCTGGATGCACAGATGGATGAAGCCATTGCCGTAATTGCTAAGGCGCAGAAAGCAGATGGATATATTTATACAAAAAATATCATTGAACAAAAGAAGAATGGACAGGAGAAGATGTTTGATGATAAGCTGAGTTTTGAAGCATATAATTTCGGTCACCTGATGACGGCAGCCTGTGTGCATCACCGGGCTACAGGAAAAAATAATTTGCTGGATGTAGCAAAGAAAGCCGCGGACTTTCTAATTGGGTTTTATAATACCGCTTCACCAGAGCAGGCACGCAATGCCATTTGTCCTTCACATTATATGGGCTTGATAGAATTATATAGAACAACGAAGGAAAATAAATATTTAACACTGGTTAATAAGCTGATTGATATACGAGGCACCGTGGAAGGAACTGATGATAACAGCGACAGGCAGCCATTCAGGGATATGGATAAAATTGTGGGACATGCTGTAAGAGCAAATTATTTAATGGCAGGAGTGGCAGATGTGTATGCAGAAACCGGTGACAAAACATTGATGGCAACATTAAATAAATTATGGGACAATGTTATCAATACAAAAATGTATGTAACGGGTGGGTGCGGTGCATTGTATGATGGGGTAAGTGTGGATGGAACTTCTTATAAGCCCGACACAGTGCAAAAAGTGCATCAATCGTATGGAAGAGATTTCCAATTACCCAACTTTAGTGCACACAATGAAACCTGTGCAAACATAGGTAACGTATTGTGGAACTGGCGCATGTTTTTACTAACCGGTGAATCAAAGTACGCAGATATTGTAGAGCTGGCTTTGTACAATAGTGTATTGAGTGGTATCAGCATGGACGGTACAAAATTCTTTTATACTAATCCGCTGGCTGCATCAAAAGATTATCCTTATCATCTTCGATGGGAAGGTGGACGGGTGCCTTATATCAGCAAATCGAATTGCTGTCCGCCCAATACAGTTAGAACGATTGCCGAAGTGAATGATTACATGTACAGTATTGGTGAAAAAGGGTTGTATATAAATATGTATGGTGGCAATGTGCTGAATACAGAATTGCATGATGGAACAAAATTGAAACTGGAACAAACAACCAACTATCCGTGGGATGGAAAGATTTTGATAAACATTAATGAACTTTCATCAAGTGCAACTAAAATATTTTTAAGAGTCCCAGGCTGGTGTAAAAAATTCTCAGCTACAGTAAACAGAAAAGTTTTAGCATACCGTATAGTTGATGGATTTATTGAGTTATCGGTAAAAGCAGGCGACAAAATTGAACTCACCCTTGATATGCCCGCCACATTGTTAGAAAGCAATCCACTGGTGGAAGAAACAAAAAACCAGGTAACAGTGAAGAGAGGTCCTGTTGTTTACTGTTTAGAATCTACTGATTTACCTAATGCGAATGTGTTTGATATTGCGATTCCTGCTAGTATAAAATTTCAATCTGCATCAATGAAAATTGATGGTGGTAATGTAGTGACATTAATTGGTGACGCAAAAATGCTGCTGCCTGCTAACTGGAAAAATGCTTTGTACAAAGAAGTAAATACAAATTATAAACCGGTAAAAATAAAACTGATTCCATATTATGCATGGGCTAACAGAGGAAAAACTGATATGACGGTTTGGATGCCACTGATGAGGTAATTAGTTAATTGAGTAGAACATAAAATGAGAATGGAAAGAATAACAGCAACATATTTACTTGAAACACCTTTTGCTCCTGAAGCAGCCGCACAAGTATTAGCAGGCGAACAATCATCTGGCACATTTGTAGCCGTGCCGGGAGAAACTGAGGAACTAAAACAACGCTTCGCCGCAAGAGTAGAATCCGTTGAAGTTTTGGAAACAGTAAATGAACCAACAATCCCTGGTGCTGTAAGTGCTATTGGTAAATACACTAGGGCAATAGTGAAAATTAGTTGGAGTATTGAAAACTTTGGCTACAATCTTCCGGTACTGGTTTCAACCTTGCAGGGAAATTTGTATGAGATAAAGCAGTTCTCTGGTTTGAAATTGATGGATATTGAATTGCCTGCATCATTCGGCAATCATTACAGCGGCCCGGCATTTGGTATTGACGGTTGCAGAAAATTAACGGGTGTAAACGACCGGCCATTGATTGGCACCATCATCAAGCCGAGTATTGGATTATCTGTTGAGCAAACTTCCAGCATTGTAAAAACTTTAACTGAAGCTGGTATTGATTTTATCAAGGATGATGAATTGCTTTCTTCATCTGCAAACTCCAATTTCAATGACAGGGTTGATGCAGTGATGAAAGTGATAAACATTCATGCTGATAAAACGGGTAAAAAAGTAATGTTTGCTTTCAACATCAGCGGAGAAGTGGATGAAATGCTGCAACGCTATGAAAAAATTGTAAAAAGCGGCGGTACTTGTGCGATGGTGAGTATTAATAGTGTTGGTTTATCTGGTACTAAAAAAATATGCGATCAGAAGCACCTTGCTATTCATGCACACCGCAATGGCTGGGGGATGCTATCAAGACATTCATTATTGGGCATTGATTTCAAAGCCTATCAAAAAATATGGCGGCTTGCAGGTGTTGACCAACTACATGTCAACGGTATTCAAAATAAATTCTGGGAAACAGATGATAGCGTAGTGAATTCTATTGAAGCTTGTCTTACGCCAATGTATAATCATAAAACAGTATTACCAGTTGTATCATCCGGTCAGTGGGGTGGTCAGGCATTTGAAACATACAGACGAACAAACACAGTTGATTTATTAT
>JBARSW010000501.1:0-3247 GCA_049644925.1 Chitinophagaceae bacterium
GCACTTTACTTTTCTTATGGCGATTCTTCATCGAATCGCCTTTTTTTATTACTCCTGAAAACAGTAAAACTGCACAATTGCAGCAATTAAACAATTGTCAACTGAATTAGAACAAATAGTTTTGAATCGCTGATTTCAATAAATACCTATTCACTCTTCTTCAGTAACCGGTATTTTTTGGGAGAAACACCAATGATTGTCCGAAACCGCTTGGAAAAATAGTAAGGATCATCAAAACCCATACTAAAAGCAACTTCCTTAATTGACTGAAGTGTAAAATCAAGTTGCTGACATGCCTTCTGCATTTTCATTTGTAAAAAATAATCAATGGGTGAATAGCCGGTCTTTTGCTTAAAAAGATTGGAAAACCGGGAGACAGAGTAGTTGTAATGTTTGCTCAGATCACTCAATGATATATTCTCATTTATATTCTCCCTCATATAGAGTATAGCTTTATCAACACAGTCAAGCTTATCACTATCAGTTGTTTCAAAATGCCTCGCATTATAAATAAAGAGTGTCAGGAAATGAGTCAGGCACATATTTGCAAACAATAAATTATCGATACTGTATCCTAATTGCAGCGTTTTATAGATTTTATTGAAAATAGAAATGATCTCAGCGCTACTTTTAAAATACTCCGGTTTAAAATGCTTTTGTACCGCTTGTATATTATTCAGTTCCGGCAGCGCATCTCCGCCAAAATGTATCCAATAAATAGACCATGGATGTTCAATACTGCTGCCATAAGCATGTTCCTTATTTTGAGGCAAAATAAAAAACTCATTGGGACCAACTTCATATTGCTGCCCGCCGATGTTAAACCAGCCATGTCCGTCCACACAATAAAAAAGGAAATTCTCCGGCAACCCTTTCTTTCTGTAAGTATAATGATCTTTTGCTTTTGGATAATAGCCAATTGAACAGATATGCAGATGTTTGAGTAAGGGGTTTCCCACTACTCTTGACTTTAAAATAGTTTTGGGAATTTCGATTCTTTGGCGTCCTAAACCATACCAGATATTCTTATGCGAACCCTCTTTGTTTTCTTTCATACAAGCAAATAATCATAATGGAAGAGTAAATTACAGAAAAAAAAGAAATTACGTCTTAACTTTTCCAATCCGGCAATCAGGCATCAAAAGAAAAAAGTATTTTTGTAATCATCCAAAAATCAAAAAATGCTCTCCAATACAAGACATATGAAAAAGAATTTTCTTTTTTTATTCCTGCTATGTGCCTTATTACATCCGTCTATATCAACTGCAACAGTTCGCCTTCCCTATTTCTTTTCTGACAATATGATATTGCAACAAAAAACGGATGCAGCTATCTGGGGTTGGGCAAAGTCCGGCAGCACGGTACAGATTACCACTTCCTGGAATAAAAAGAAATACAACACAATCACAAACAGTGAAGGGAAATGGAAAACAAAAATAGCTACCCCAGCAGCAGGTGGCCCTTATGAAATAACAATTACTGATGGCAGCCCGGTAACTATTAAAAATATATTGATTGGCGAAGTGTGGCTATGCAGCGGCCAAAGCAATATGGAAATGCCGATGAAAGGTTTTAAAGACCAGCCGATATTTAGTTCCAATGATGCAATATTTAATTCTTCGAATAGTAATATCCGTTTATATACAGTACCTCGTTCTGTACAAAGAGTTCCGCAGGATACCAGTAAAAATTCTTTCTGGAAATTTGCAGAACCTGAAGCGGTTTCCAACTTTAGTGCCACTGCTTATTACTTTGGCAAAATCTTATATGAACAATTGCATGTTCCCATTGGCCTGGTAAATATCAGCTATGGCGGTTCTCCCGTTGAAGCATTTATGGATGAAGCCACTTTAAAAAGTTTTCCAGAAATAAAAGTGCCATCAAAAAATGATACGGCTAAACTCAATAACAAAGTAGCCACCGTTTTATACAATGGCATGCTGGCTCCATTTATCGGCTTCACCATTAAGGGTTGTATCTGGTACCAGGGCGAAAGTAATAATGACCGGCCGGCACAATACGAAAAACTCTTTCCGGCTTTTGTACAACAAATAAGAGCTCAATCAGAACAAGGCGATTTTCCTTTTTATTATTGCCAGATTGCACCTTATAATTATAATAACTATGCTGCTGTAAATGCAATCAACAATAATTCTGCTTATTTAAGAGATGCACAACGAAAAGCATTGAGCAAAATTCCAAACAGTGGCATGGCTGTACTGATGGACATAGGTGAAGAGTTCAACATTCATCCAATGGATAAAGCAACCGGCAGCAAACGATTAGCATATATGGCATTGGCGAAAACGTATGGTTACAAAGGTTTTGGTTATGAAAGCCCGGCATACGAATCTGTTTCTTTCAATAATGGTATAGCCACAATAAAATTTATTAATGCACCGAATGGCCTTGCTGCATTTGGTAAACCACTCTTACAATTTGAAATTGCCGGTGCGAATAAAATTTTCCGTCCGGCAAAAGCATTGGTTAATGGTGGCAATATTATTGTTTCAGCCCCCGATGTAAAAGATCCTGTTGCTGTACGCTAAGCGTTTAAAGATTTTGTGATGGGAGATTTATTCAGCACAGAAGGTTTTCCGGTAAGCAGTTTCAGGACAGATGAATGGTAGCCCCAACACCCCCTGTCCCCCTAAAGGGGAGACTTAGGTCAATTATTCATTTGAATAGCAACTAATCTTTATGTAAAAATTTTACAGAAAATAAATTTTAATTTCCCCCTTAAGGGAATAGGATAGTTTATCCTGTATAAACTATTGCTGGGGTATTATTTCAACGTCTTTACTTCTTTCCTCTGGCAACACTTTTAATAAAACAACTTTTCCATCTTTCAATTCAGCTTCTACTATTGTATTATATGGAGCATGTAATTTAAAATGAACATCTTTATCTTTTGGCCATGCTGGAAAAAGAAGAATACGTTTATCATCTACCTGCATCAGCATTTCCTGTAATCCAATCATGCCACTCCCGCCCCAGTTATGATCAGGGACCCAATCAAAACCCGGTCCCCAGAATGCGGGGAAGCGACGTTCACTGTTTTGTAATTTTAAAGATGTCAATTTCCATGCTTCATCAGTCAATCCCAATCTTGCTGCCCAAATATTATCCTGCTTCCATCCAATATGACTTCTGAATTTTATTACACTGGTATCATAGTTCCATGTATTAAGTGCGGTATCCAAACCGGGCTTGCCCACACCATATATTCCCCATGGAAAAACAGGGT
>JBARSW010000502.1:0-2183 GCA_049644925.1 Chitinophagaceae bacterium
CGGCTGGTGTTATTGCATTACAACAGGCATGGAAAGCAGCAGTGGATGGATTGAGTTTGGAAGAAGCAGCGAAGTTGTATCCTGAGTTTCATGAATCGGTAAATAAATTTGGAACAAAATAGGAACACGGATGACGCTGATAAGATAGATTTAAACTGATTAAAAACTGCGCCAATCTGTTCAATCCGTGTATATTTTATGTCGAAAATACTATTAGCATATTACGGTGATGATTTTACCGGCAGCACCGATGCACTGGAGTTTATTACCCGTGCAGGTGCCCGAACTGTTTTGTTTACCGAACCACCAACAGCAGAACAATTAAAAGCTTTTCCAGATATAGATGCATATGGTGTGGCAGGTAAGACAAGAGCATTACCACCTGATGAAATGGAAAAAATATTATTGCCTGCATTTGAACTGATGAAAGCAAGCGGAGCAAGACAAGTGCATTATAAAGTATGTTCTACATTCGATTCGTCTTCTACTATCGGTAGTATTGGCAAAGCCATTGATTGCGGCGCAAACGTTTTTAAAAATAAAATAATTCCTGTGCTGGGTGGTTCGCCTTCCTTGGGGCGGTATTGTTTATACGGCAACCTATTTGCCAAAATGGGCATCGGCAGCAACGGAAAAATTTACCGGCTTGACAGACATCCATCTATGAGCAAACACCCTGTAACTCCGGCTGAAGAAAGCGATTTACGGCTGCACCTGGGTAAACAAACGAATAAAAAATTTGGATTGATTGATGTATTGCAATTAGATAAACTCGTTGAAGATTGGAGTAATGTAATTAATCCCGATGAGGAAGTGGCACTGATTGATGCTTTGTATGAATCACAATTGTTTAAAATTGGAGAGTGGATTGATGGATTAAGCAAAAGCAGTATTCAATTTACTGTTGGCGGCTCAGGTATTGAAGTGGCATTGGGAAATTGCTGGAATGATAAAGGCTTGTTGAAACAAAGAACAGTATGGCCAACATTTGAAAACAAAACTCCTCTACTGGTTATATCAGGCAGTTGCTCACCCGTAACGGCTGCGCAAATTGCATACGCAAAGGCAAATGGTTTTGAAGAAGTGGTACTCGATGCAGTGAAAATCTGTAATGATGGCATAAGTGAAGAAAGTGAGGTAAATAAAGTAAATAGTTTATTGAAAGAAAAGAAAAATGTAATTGTACATACCGGCGATAAGCAGATAAATAATTTGTCGTCGGAGAAATTAGGAACCGCTTTGGGAAATATTGCTAAAGCAGCAGCACAACATTCATTGATAAGAAGAGTAGTTATTGCTGGAGGAGATACCAGCAGTTATGCTGCAAGGGCAATGGACATAGAGGCAGTAGAAATGATTGCACCGTTCGGGAATGGATCACCATTGTGTAAAGCTATTTCTGCTAATAAAAGTATTAACAGATTGGAAGTAAATTTTAAAGGGGGGCAAGTGGGTAGTGAAAGCTATTTCGTGAAACCAGATTTAAACAAGTAGGAAATTATATGTAATGCTCATCCGTGTTACTAAAGTCGAAGTGTGCGACGCAAGGGACGATGATAGTAGCACTCCAGTTGGTAAAAAAAATTTAACAATGAAAACAAAGACACTCGGACTCGTTCACACATCTGCCACTTTAGTTCCTGTATTTGCTGAACTATGCAACAAGTATTTACCCGGTATAAAAGTTTTCAATATTGTTGATGATAGCTTAATTAAAAACACCATTGCCTGCGGCGAGTTAACAGCATCAACCAGTAAAAGAGTGGTGATCTATGCGGCATCAGCACAAGAAGCAGGAGCGGATTATATTTTATTTACTTGTTCGTCAATTGGGCCTGCCGTAGAAACAGCCGCCACATTAACAGGAGTGCCGGTGTTACGGGTTGACCAACCAATGGCCGATAAAGCTGTGCAAATAGGAAAGAGAATTGGAGTGATTGCAACATTATCCACCACATTAGAGCCAACAAGTGATTTGGTAAAGCGAAGAGCTATTGTGGCCGGAAAAGAAATTGAATTAACAGCTGTTTTATGCGAAGGTGCTTTCGATGCATTAATGAATGGCGATGCGGCTACTCATGATAAAAAAGTAGGCGAAGCATTAAGGCAATTAGTAAATGAAGTGGATGTGATTGTATTGGCACAGGCATCTATGGCAAGAGTGGTGGATACATTAACCGATG
>JBARSW010000503.1:0-3511 GCA_049644925.1 Chitinophagaceae bacterium
TTGGTTATTTTAATACAAAGATTACTACCCTGAAATACTTTATTATCATCTCCGTATTATTACTCACTTCACTGGCAAGCTATAGTCAGAGTTTTAATAACATTGAGTTTGTAGAAAACAAAGGCCAATGGGATAGCCGTGTTAAATTTAAAGGCAATGTAAGTAATGGTACTTTCTTTTTGCGTTCCGGCGGATTTACGGTAGTGCAGCATAATCCTGCAGACCTTGCAGATATGTTCGATTATCAACATGGAAAAAATGCTGCATTAAAGAAGACGGAAGACATGGTAATTCGTTCTCATGCTTTTGATGTTGATTTTATTGGAGCATCAGCAAACAGCAGAATTATACCTGATAAAATTGCAAATGGGTATAGTAATTATTTTATCGGAGATGATCCAACCAAATGGGCTTCGGAATGCCGGATTTACCAGGCAGTTACCATAGAAAATATTTACCCCAATATCGATGCAAGATATTATACAGATAATGGATTTTTAAAGTACGACCTTTTAGTAAAACCCGGAGCAGATATTTCAAAAATTGCGTTAAAGTATAAGGGTGTGGAAAGAGTGGATGTAAAGAATAAACAGTTAGCTATTACAACATCTGTTGGCGAGTTAATAGAAGGGGCTCCCTATACTTTTCAATTTACTCCGTCAGGTAAAAAAGAAGTGAATTGTAAATACACAGTAAAGGATAATATTGTCCGGTTTGATGTTAAAGATTATGATCCTACATCTACACTGATTATTGATCCTTCCATTGTCTTTTGTTCCTTTTCAGGCAGCACTTCAGATAATTGGGGCTTTACTGCAACTTATGGTCCGGATGGTAGCATGTTTGGCGGCGGTATTGTTTTTGGCTCAGGTTTTCCTGTTTCATTGGGAGCATTTCAAACAAATTATCAGAGCGGCGAGTTCGATATCGGGATAATTAAACTTTCTCCTGATGGCGTAAGCAGATTATATGCAACTTACATTGGTGGTTCAGGAAGTGATCAGCCGCATAGCCTGATTGCTACAGCTAATGGTGAATTAGTAATCGCAGGAAGATCCAATTCGGGTAATTATCCGGTAAGGAACAATGGTACAGTAGCAGGTACGGGTTTTGATATTGTGGTTACAAAACTTAATGCATCAGGAACAAATATTATTGGATCCCGTAAAATCGGTGGATCTGGAAATGATGGAGTAAATATTTCAACAACCAGGAACCTGTCTTCTTTGCAAAGAAATTATGGTGATGATGGCAGAAGTGAAGTAAATCTGGATGGAGCAGGTAATGTATATGTTGCTTCCTGTACACAATCTTCAAATTTCCCGGGTACAACTGGTTTTTTTCAATCCACTTTTGGAGGAAGTACCCAGGATGGAGTAGTACTTAAGTTTGACGCAACACTTAATACTTTGTTATTCGCCAGCTATCTCGGTGGCAACGGGAACGATGCTGCTTATGTACTGAATATTGGATCTGGTGGGAATATTTATGTGGCTGGTGGAACAGAAAGTACAAATCTTTTGGGTAATACTACTGGAACAATTGGACCATCCAACCATGGTGGCATTGATGGATTTGTATCAATAATTAATAATAATGGAACCTCTATTTTAAGAACTACTTACCTTGGTACTACAGGTTCAGACCAGATTTTTGGTATTCAGTTTGACATTAGTGGGTTCCCTTATGTAATGGGGCAAACTACCGGATCCTGGCAGCTTTTTCCTGCGGGTGTAAATACTTATGGAAGTAGTACGGGAAAACAATTTATTGCCAAGTTACAGCCTGATCTTTCCGCTTATATTTATTCTACTGTATTTGGTACAGGTTCCTCTAATCCCAATATATCTCCAATTGCATTTCTTGTAGACCGTTGTGAAAATGTTTATATATCTGGATGGGGAGGATTTTACGGTTCCTCCAATAATTTCAATAGTGCAGGTACAGTTGGTTTACCGGTTACCCCAGATGCTTTTAAAAGTAATACTGATGGGAAAGACCTTTATTTTTTTGTATTAAGAAAAAATGCTACTGGCAGTACTCCTTTATTCGCCAGTTTCTTTGGACAGTTTGACCGGGTAAATGAAGGTTGCGATCATGTGGATGGTGGTACAAGCCGCTTCGATAGGAATGGAACTATTTACCAGGCTATATGCGCAAATTGTAAGTCCTTAAGTACAACGCCTATCCCAACATTTCCTACAACTCCCGGAGTTTGGTCTTTTACCAATCCGGCAAACAGTGGTGGCGGATGTAACCTTGCAATGCTGAAGATTGCAATGAACCTTGCAGGAGTAGCCGGGGCGGTTCAATCTTCTATTGATGGGGTACCAAGAGATACCGCAGGGTGTGTTCCACTTACGGTAGATTTTAAGGATACTATTGCTAATGCACAGAGTTATGAATGGTATTTTGATTATGTGCCAGGAAATCCTCCCAATCAAACAACAACAATTCCCTCTTCGCAATGGACTTTTAATACGGTAGGTGTTCACTTAGTAATGCTGGTAGCTATCGATCCTACCACTTGTAATGTGAGAGATAGTTCATTTATGCATATTAAAGTAGGAGCCACACAAGCTTTACCAACTTTTACAGCACTACGACAGGAACCCTGCCAGGACTTTAAATATCTGTTTACCAATACTACTATCGAACCTCCGCTTGTACCATTTAAGAATAACAGTTTTATATGGGATTTTGGAGATGGAACTACATTGGTTACAAGCGGTAACGGGCCACAGAGTCATCAGTATGCAGGGCCAGGAACTTTTATTGTGAAACTGTCGTTGAACGATACCAATTATTGCAATTCTCCGGATTCGGACACACTACGGCTTGAAGTTACTTTGAATGTAAGAGCTGGCATTCAAGCGCCGGACATAGCTTGTATTGATCAGGCTGTTCAGTTTACCAGTACTTCATCAGGTGCAGATACTTATTTATGGGAATTTGGCGATGGAAATTCATCTACCGATGCCAATCCTATTCATACGTATAATAGTGCACAAACCTTTACAGTAACGCTTACTGTATTTAATCCCGGTTCCTGCAATAAACAGGATGTTACAACATATACGATTATCGTTTATGATACCCCAACGGCACAGGCAACTTATGCTCCGGATCCCCCACAAGTGAATACACCAACTTCCTTTACTAATCTTTCGTTAGGAGCTGTCAGATATAAATGGTTGTTTGGTGATGGCGACTCTGCGTTAACTAATTCACTCATCGGGGTAAATCACCAATATGTTGCTACAGGTACTTTTAATGCTTTGTTGATTGCCTATAACCTTGCAGGATGCGCAGATACATTTCCAATGACAGTGAGGACACTTATAGAACCGGTAGTAGATGTTCCCAATGCATTTACCCCACAAAGCAAAGATGAAAACAGTATTGTTTATGTTCGGGGATTTGGTATTTCTAAAATGCAATTCATCATCTGGAACAGGTGGGGACAAAAAGTATTTGAAACGAATAATCAAAAAATCGGGTGGGATGGAAA
>JBARSW010000504.1:0-6751 GCA_049644925.1 Chitinophagaceae bacterium
TAACATTTTCGGCAAGCTGTGTACTTTTTGCACTGTTGTAATTCGTAAAAAAAACAAACCCTCTTTCATCAAAAGCTTTTAACAATACAATTCTTGCTTCGGGAAATCCATCACTGCCGGTAGTAGCAAGTGTCATAGCATTCATTTCATCTATCTTAGATTTTTCGGCATCATCCCACCATTTTTCAAATTGTGTAACAGGAGACGGTGCTACCTCCTCTTCATTGAGAGTGTTTAATGTGTAGTCTTTGCGTAGTTTAGCTATTTCTTCGGGTGTCATCTGTATAAAAATTATAACACAACAAAGATAAACGATCGTGAAGGGAATAATATTTCCTTCTTTCTGAAGGATTCTTCAAAGATGTTCTATGTCATGATTTATAATTCATTCGTACCTGAACACCTATGGATAAATGCTAAAAACCGGAGTTTCCCCCGGCTTTCAAATAAATTATCTATGTATAATATTTATACCAACTGCCCCTTCAGTTCTCTTGCCAACGCTTCTCCTTTCTCCAGTGCCTGCC
Source organism: Chitinophagaceae bacterium (assembly GCA_049644925.1). Classification (GTDB taxonomy): domain Bacteria; phylum Bacteroidota; class Bacteroidia; order Chitinophagales; family Chitinophagaceae; genus JJ008. The sequence continues at coordinate 528 of JBARSW010000504.1, forward strand.
TGTTGATAGGCAACAGATGGTGATATTTTTCGGGCAGTACTTTTGATAATGCTTCAATAATTGAATCGTTGGTTACCACCGGCCGCAGTTGCAGGTAAGCACCGAGCATTATCATGTTCATGATTTTTGCATTCTTCATCAGTAATGCTTCGGTAGTGGCTGGCACACCGATAATATCAATATCAGTACGGGTGCTGGGTTTAAAAATATTGCCGGATTCATAAAGTAATAAACCGCCGGGTTTTATTCTAGGGGCAAATTTATCCAATGAAGGTTGATTGAGCACAATAGCAGAATCAAAAGTGGAAAGAATTGGCGAACTGATTTTATTGTCGGAAAGAATAACAATACAGTTGGCGGTACCTCCTCTCATTTCCGGACCATAGGAAGGCATCCATGTCACTTCTTTATTTTCAACCATGCCTGCATAGGCCAGTGTCATTCCGAGAGACAGTACACCCTGGCCACCAAAGCCAGCTACTAATAGTTCTTCCAATACTATACGACCATTGTTATCTGTGTTCATATAATGAGTCTTTTATAAACTTTTTAAATCTTCTGCTTTCGGTATTTTTATATCGCCCAGCGGAAATGTTTTCACCATTTCTTCATCAATAAATTTTGTTGCTTCAATAGGTGTCATCTTCCAGTTAGACGGGCAGTTGCCGATTATTTCTACAATACAGGTTCCCTTATGCAATTGCTGGTATTTGAAAGCTGTTACCAATGCTTTCTTTGCTTTACGTACTGCATTGGGATGGTTTACCGCCTGCCTTGTTACAAAATAAGCGCCGGGTAAAACAGCCAGCAGTTCTGAAACTTTAATGGGTGCACCATAATAGGATACATCTCTTCCATCCGGACTTGTAGTAGTATGCATGCCGGGTAAAGTGGTAGGTGCCATTTGTCCACTGGTCATTCCATACACTGCATTGTTCATAAAAACAATCAGGATGTTTTCGCCACGGTTTACTGCATGTATCGTTTCTGCAATACCGATAGCAGCAAGGTCGCCATCTCCCTGGTAAGTGAACACATATTTATCCGGCATCAGTTTTTTTATTCCGGTGGCCACTGCACAGGCACGGCCGTGAGCCGCCTCTGACATATCAATGTCCATATAATCGTAGGCGAAAACAGAACAGCCAACAGGTGCTACACCAATGGTATTTTCCTGGATACCCAATTCGTCTACAGCTTCCATAATCAGTTTATGTACTAAACTGTGTGCACAACCGGGGCAATAGTGCATGGCCACATCCACCATTGTTGCTGGCTTATGATACACCATTTCATATTCCTCTTCATCTTTATGGCATGCCGGCATTACTGGCTCTATAGCAGTTACCGGTAATACTTTTTCTTCAGTTTGCATGGTGTTACTTTATTAATGTTTCTAAATGATGAACAATTTCTTCTGGGGTCGGCATCATACCGCCCATTCTTCCATAAAATTCAACCGGCACTTTTCCTTTAACAGCCAGTTGTACATCTTCCACCATCTGCCCGGCATTAAGCTCCACACTCAGCATCAGCTTTACCTGAGTGGCCAGTTCTTCCAGCCTTTTGTATGGATAAGGAAATAAAGTGATAGGGCGAAGCAGGCCAACTTTTATTCCTTTCTCTTTTGCAATGTCCATTGCTTTCTGGCAAATTCTTGCACTTAATCCGTAAGCTACAAAAAGATACTCAGCGTCTGTTGTATTTATCTCTTCAAACCGTACTTCATTCTCCCGGATGGTTTTAAATTTTGCTTCGAGTTTACGGTTATGTATTTCCATGTTTTCTGGAAGAATATGGAGTGAAGTGATATAGTTTCTTCCTCTTGTTTTTGGCTTACCAGTGGTAGCCCATGATTTATCAAAAGCCGGTCTGGTATAAGGATGAAATTTTACTTTCTCCATCATTTGTCCAATAGCCCCGTCAGATAACATCAGCACAGGGTTACGGTATTTTTCTGCAAGATCAAATCCGAGATAAACAAAGTCGGCCATTTCCTGTACTGAGGCCGGAGCAAGCACAATCATTTTATAATCACCATGTCCTCCCCCTTTTACCGATTGAAAGTAATCGCCCTGTCCGGGTTGAATCGTTCCCAATCCGGGACCGGCACGGTTTACATTTACCAATAAGCAGGGTAATTCGGCGCCGGCTATATAAGAAATTCCTTCCTGCATCAGGCTCATGCCAGGAGAAGAGGAAGATGTCATGGCACGGAAACCTGCACCTGCTGCACCATAAACCATATTAATAGAGGCCACTTCGCTTTCTGCCTGCAATACTATACGGCCATATTTGGGCATTTCCCTGGCCAGGTATTCCAACACTTCTGATTGTGGTGTGATGGGATAACCGAAGTATGCATCACAACCTGCCTGGATAGCGGCTTCTGCCATGGCTTCGTTTCCTTTCATTAATTTATATTCAGTCATAGCATTATTTATTTTGATGGACTGGCAAGCGATTCTAAAATTTGTTCTTTTATATTTTCAGGGGTGATGTCAACCGGTTTTTTCTTAGGGTGGGTACGGTACACCGTTATAACCGCATCCGGACAAACAAGGGCACAGTTAACACATCCTGTACACACATCGTTATTGGCAATGATATAGCGGTAGCCTTTGATATTAATAGTGTCACTTAGCTTTAGAGCATTTTCCTTGCAGGCGTCCGTACACAATTCACAGCCTTTACACCGTTGAATATCTATTTCAACCTTTCCTTTTACTGCTCTTTCTTTTACAGTTTTGGGGTTTGTATTTTTTTCTTCCATTGTCCGGCTTTTAATAATGATAACTTTTGCAAATTTCAAAATAATAACTGCTAAAAATTATCTATACCGTCATAACAGGATATGATTAAAATCAGCATGAACGTTAGTTTGTGATTTTGGTCTATCCCCACTAAGAACCAATACCACAGCGGAGTTGATAATAAAAGTGGCCGGGGACTATAATATCCTGTTTTACAGATATGTCAAAACACAGTTCCTCAACTGACTATAATCATATCCTGTACATTTTTCCCCGTTTAGCTTTGCGGCGGATTTTTTAAGTTTTAAGTACCATGAAACCCTCGACAAGTACTTATCCCGCCATTACAACTACATTTTTTATTATCAACATAAAATTTCAGGAGAGAATTGTATGAAAAGCAGTAAGGCTATACTTAATACTGAATTACCCAAAACAGATCCCCGGGTAAAGCTGATTGCGGCTAAAATGAAAAAAGAAAATTACAAGCATGATGCGCTGATTGAAATTCTGCACACCGCACAAAATGCTTATGGTTACCTGCCATTGAATGTGCTGTCTTATATTTCAAAAGCACTTCACTTGCCGCCGTCAAGAGTTTTTTCTACCGTATCATTCTATCATTTCTTCTCCCTGAAATCAAAAGGCGAGCATACTTGCCTGGTATGTACGGGAACTGCCTGCTACGTAAAAGGGGCACAGGGCCTGTTAAATGAAATAGAAAAGAAACTTGGATTAAAAGCAGGCCAGGTAACGGCTGATAATAAATTCGGAGTACAGGTGGCCCGCTGTATTGGCGCCTGTGGTCTTGCCCCTGCAGTGGTATTGGATGATGAAGTTCAGGGCAAAGTAAGTTCAGATGAAATCGTAAATAAAATCAACGCTAAAATTGGCACCATATGAACCGGCACGAATTAATGACAATTATTGATTCAGAAAAATTAAAGGCTAAATCCAATGCAGAGAAACATAAGATATGTGTCTGCTGCGGTGCAGGTTGTATTTCTTCCGGAGCTGAGGAAGTAATGAAGAAACTGGAAGAAGAAATAAAAGCCAGGAGGATGGAAAATGAAGTGGAAATTATTCCTACCGGCTGCATGGGGCCCTGCAACCAGGGACCATTAATTAAACACCTGCCCGGAAATACTATTTATCAAAAAATAGATTGTTCCAATATTTCAAAAATTGTTCAACGTCAGTTGATTGATAAAAAACCCATTGAAGATTTGCTTCTGTTTGCCGACTCCAGGGAAAAACCTTTTATCAATGCAGAAGAAGACCCGTTCTTTAAAAAACAATTAAAGATTGCCTTAAAAGATTGCGGCGAAGTAAATCCTGATAAGATTGAAGATTATTTTCTTCATGATGGCTACATGGCATTGGAAAAGTCATTATTTGAAATGACTCCCGAAGAAGTGATTGCGGAAATAAAACAAAGCCGTATCCGCGGCCGGGGTGGTGCCGGTTATCCAACAGGATTAAAATGGGAATCCGTTTATAAATATGTGAATCCACAGAAATATGTAATCTGCAATGGTGACGAAGGCGACCCGGGTGCCTTTATGGACAGAAGTGTGCTGGAAGGTAATCCGCACAGGGTGCTCGAAGGAATGGCTATTGCGGGTTATGCAGTTGGTGCCAGTAAAGGATATGCCTATATCCGTGGTGAATATCCGTTGGCCATCAAACGGTTTGAGCAAGCCATCAAACAGGCAAAAAAAATGGGCTTGTTGGGAACAGGAATACTTGGAACAGATTTTTCATTTGATGTGGAAGTAAGAATTGGTGCCGGAGCCTTTGTATGTGGAGAAGAAACAGCATTGATTGCTTCTATTGAAGGTAAAAGAGGAACACCGAAACCAAGGCCTCCATTCCCAGCTGAGTCTGGTCTTTGGGGAAAACCTACATTGATAAATAATGTAGAAACTTTTGCAGCCATTGTCCCCATCATTAACAACGGAGGTGAATGGTACAGTGAAATAGGTACACCAAAAAGTGCAGGCACAAAAGTTTTTGCCCTGGCGGGAAAAATTAATAACTCCGGTTTAATAGAAGTACCGATGGGAACAACACTGCGTGAAGTTGTTTTTGAAATCGGCGGCGGCATACCGGATAATGGTGAATTTAAAGCGGCGCAAACTGGTGGCCCTTCCGGAGGATGTATTCCCGCAGAACATCTGGATGTAAAAATGGATTACGAATCTTTAACGAGCCTTGGTTCTATCATGGGTTCCGGCGGATTAATTGTAATGGACAAGTCATCTGACATGGTGGATGTGGCCCGTTTCTTCATGGAGTTTTGTATGGATGAAAGTTGTGGTAAATGTGTACCCTGCAGAGTAGGAACAAAAATGATGCATGACCTGCTCAAAAAAATATGTGATAACAAAGGAACACAGATTGACCTTGACAGGCTGGAAGAATTAGCCGTTTATGTAAAAGAAACCAGTCTTTGTGGATTGGGTGGTTCTGCCCCAAATCCTTTACTGAGTACACTGCGCCATTTCCGTGAAGAATATGAAAACAGGATTGTAAAATTTGATTAATATAATTATCGTACTACAATAATATAATGTATGAATGCCCTTCCTATAACAATTGACGATAAAAAATTTGAAGTAGAACCGCATAAAACCATCCTGGAAGTATGCAGGGAAAATGACATCGAAATATTAACTATGTGTCATTTGAAAGGTGTGGCAGATACCGGTGCCTGCCGTTTATGCCTGGTAGAAATTGAAGGAAGCAACAAGCTGTTTTCTGCCTGTACTACTAAAGTGGCTCACAATATGGTAATCAGAACAGCTACTGAACGCATAAAAAAATATCAGCGTATTACTGCTGAGTTGTTTTTTGCGGAGCGTAACCACATGTGTGCAGTATGTGTAGCCAACGGAAAATGTGATTTGCAGAAATTAGGGTATAAAGTGGAGCTGGACAGTATCCGCTACCCACACCTGTTTCCGCAATGCGATGTGGATACTTCTCATCCTTGGTATGTAATGGATCATAACCGCTGCATCATGTGTACCCGTTGTGTTCGTGTATGTAATGAAGTAGAAGGTGCCCATAACTGGGATGTGATGAACCGGGGCCACCAGGTACGCATCATCTCTGACTATAACACTCCATGGGGAGAATCTACAACTTGTACTTCCTGTGGCAAGTGCCTGCATGCCTGCCCAACCGGTGCCATCTGGCCAAAAGCTATCGTACAGGGACAACTGGAAAAGAAACCAGGAATCATTAATGAACTGATGGAAAAAAGAAGAATGAAATTATAAAGTGGTGAATGGTAAATGGTGAGTAGTGAATGGGAATTTTCAAATTTGATTAAGAAAAACGAAAATAGATAATACATGAGCAAGAAAAAATTAGCAACGATTTGGCTCGGCGGATGTTCCGGCTGCCATATGTCATTGCTGGATATTGATGAAAGAATATTAGATGTGGCCAAACTGGCTGATATTG
>JBARSW010000505.1:0-5686 GCA_049644925.1 Chitinophagaceae bacterium
CCTGGTGCACAATCAAAAATTTATTGTTCCCAATTATAAATGGTGGGAAAAGCCTTTTTATGGTATTGGTTTAAAAATTTATGATTGGATGGCAGGAAGCCTTGGCCTCGGCCCCTCACAATTATTATCAATAGAAGAAACCCTGGCTCTCACTCCCACCCTCTACCCGGAAGATCTAACCGGAGGTGTATTGTACCACGACGGACAATTTGATGATGCAAGACTGGCTATCAGCATTGCACAAACCGCCATTGAACATAAAGCCGTTGTACTGAATTATTTTCCGGTAACCGGATTATTGAAAATGCAGCAGAAGATTTGCGGGGTGTGGGTAAAAGACAGCACCACCGGAAAAGATTATGAAGTAAAAAGCAAAGTAGTAATAAATGCCACCGGTGTATTTACCGATGCGATTATGAAGATGGATGATGTAAAACATGAAAATATCATCAGTCCCAGCCAGGGAATACACCTGGTGGTTGACAAAGAATTTTTACCCGGCGATACAGCAATCATGATTCCCCGAACAGATGACGGAAGAGTTCTTTTTGCTGTACCCTGGCACAATAAAATTGTATTAGGAACAACAGATACCCCGGTTGAAACTATTGCTGCGGAACCAATACCCATGCAGGAAGAAATTGATTTTATACTGAAACATATCGGCCGGTATCTTACCAAAGAGCCACAGATGAGTGATGTACGAAGCATGTTTGCCGGCCTCCGGCCATTGGTAAAAGGAAAATCAAAAATAACTTCTGCATTATCGAGAGATCATGTAATAACAGTTTCAGCATCCGATATGATTACCATTTCAGGCGGCAAGTGGACCACCTATCGAAAAATGGCCGAAGACACAGTAAACCTCGCCGCAGTAAAATTAAATTCGCAGAAAACAAGTGTTACTAAGGAATTAAAACTGGCAGGGCATGATAAACCATTACCACCACCGGAAATCAGCCAGCTATCTGATGATGCATTGAAGTCGTTAATAAAATCAGCTGTTGAAAAAGAAATGTGCATGACGGTGGAAGATTTTTTATCAAGAAGAACAAGGCAACTTTTACTGGATGCAAGGGTTGCCATTGAAAAAGCTCCACTTGTTGCACAGCTAATGAGTGAAATTATGGGTAAAGAGGAAGTTTGGAAAACAGAACAAATCAATAACTTTAATGCTATTGCCAAAAATTATATGCCAACCTTAAACTTTCAACTTTAAACCAAAAAAAATGTTCCCATTTATAGGAGAATTTGCCGGAACTGCTTTACTCATGATCATGGGCTCAGGAGTAGTGGCCAATGTAGTGCTGAATAAAACCAATGGCCAGAACAGTGGCTGGATCGTTATTACATTTGGATGGGCCATGGGTGTTTTTATTGGTGTTTATACTTCGTTGAAGTTGGGAGGTGGCGGCCACCTGAACCCGGCCGTTACCATTGCGCTTGCAGCAACCGGGGCTTTTAAAACTTCATTGGTAGCAACGTATATCCTGGCACAGTTAGCAGGAGCTTTTGCCGGTTCTGTTATTGCATGGCTGGCTTATCATAAACATTTTTCGGCATCAGCTGATGCAGATTTGAAAAAAGCAATTTTTTGTACTGCACCGGCTATCCGCAGTCCGTTATATAATGCCATTACTGAATTTATCGGCACATTTGTTTTGATGTTTGGTGCATTGGCCCTTACACCTGCAACGGCCTCTTTAGGAACATTGGATGCCTTACCTGTTGCCTTTTTGGTTTTAGGCATTGGTTTGTCTTTAGGCGGACCAACCGGTTATGCCATTAATCCGGCAAGAGACCTTGGCCCACGCATAGCTCATTTTATTTTACCAATAAAAGGAAAAAGAGACAGCGATTGGAGTTATAGCTGGGTGCCTGTGGTGGGGCCGATTGCAGGAGCTTTGGTAGCGGCCTTGGTTTTTCAGTTGTTATAAAATGGCTGGTACAATTTATTACTGATATTCAATTTAAATTTGTACTAGCAACTTTACAAATACAGACGTTAGCAGCAAGCAAAACAGACACCCAACTATGGCATGGCTTCCAATGTACTTATTAGACAAAGACGTTGACTTCTTAAATGATTGGCTTAATCAAGAAGAAGAAATTGCATTTTTAATTTCCGATGGGCACAAGAAATGGATTGCAAAAAAAGAACACAATATAGCTGCCGACATTGGGACACAAAAATTTGGTGCCGGAGAGGACTTTGTAATTCCAAATTATACTGAATATAATCTTTGGCATGTTCCATCAGGAACACTTCCATTACTTGAGGCAAATAAGGATGGTGTTAAACTGAAATTTGGCAAAGAAGATTGGGATGAAGATGGCAAGGTTGAAAATCCATGGTTAGGTTGGATAGAAATTAGAACAGGGGCAAATTCACGAATACCTTATTTCGGAGCAGGACACCCAGGTGTAATTCACTTGGAAATAAATCTTCCACATGACCAAGAAATCAGAATATCAAACTTTGGATGGATTGGTAATCACTATAAAATTATTGGCAATGGAGCGAATGAATTGACAGAAAAGTTTTGGAGTAAACTCAAGCACATGGCAAAAAAGGTCGGGACACAAATCCCAAGGAGCAATGACCCAATTGGGAAAAAAGAAATTTTTGCATTTCCAACAGCATACGAAGAAATTAAAAATGGTAGACCATGTTCATTAAACCCATAAATACTTACAGCCCTTGCCAGCTGCTAACATGAATCTTGTAAAAAACGAAATAAATTTTGTTCTTTTTTCAGTTTAGCTGAACAAAACTTGGTTGGTACTTGCTTTGCCCTCTTTCACATTGTGTGTATATTTATACAGCAAAAAGAGTTTTTTTCACAAACTAAAGTTGGCTGTAACGAAGTATAAGACCATCAATGAACGAAGAAGTTAGACATATCGTCAAGCCATTATTAATAAATGCAGAAATTTTGACGCAAGAGCAAGTGGCCGAATTCATCCTTCAATTTCACTTTAAATTCCCCAAGTCCTACGTTGACGTAATAAGATTTATTAATGGCCAGGAAGGAGAAATTGGCCCAGACTCTTGGCTTTGTTTGTTTCCACTCGAAGAATTAGCTCAGGTGAATTGTAATTATAAATTTCTAATGGAAGAAATTCCTGATTATTTCTTGATAGGTAAGGATGCCGCAGATACCGGCTACGCATTTCATAAGATTCACGGGACATTTCATTCATTTGGATTGATGTCTGACTTCGAAACGGATTCCATCGATTTTATGGGATACGATTTTTATGATTTTCTTGAAACCCTATACACTTATAGGTTTAAGAATTAGCATAATTGATTCTAAGCTAACAACATGAACTCCTGCAAAGAGGAACAGGTCTTTTAAAAAGTCAAATTAATCTTTAGATTTTTTGTTCACTAATTAAATTCAGTTCCTTCCGTAATTAACTCCGGGTGTAGCCCACCGACTGGCGTTTTCCTATTATCAACATTTGTAACTTTACTAAGCAACAATTACGAATATTTTTCAAATACCATCACTTTACCAGGCCGTTGCAGATATCTAAAAGCTTTTTGAAAAATTCAAATTTATAATGTCGGCTAAAAAAACAAACTTTCCTTTACACAATATTTCTTACAAAAATATTTTGCCATGCATAAGTATATAAAAAACACTCAGCATTATTCCGGAGGGGCACCAGGAATTGAGCATGATGAAATTGCCAGCCTTCCGGAAAGAACCGGACAAGTACGGGTTACCTGTATTGATTACGGCCCCGGACAGGTTGCTAAAGCTGAGATTGAAAACATAGAAGAATTTATTGAATTACATCGTCCGGAATGGACAACAGTACGTTGGATAATGGTGGAAGGGCTGTCTGATATGAACATCATCCGCACCCTGGCAACCAAATATAGTCTGCATCCCCTTGCTATTGAAGACATGCTGCATCAATCGCAGCGATCCAAAGTAGATTCTTATGGCGGTGATGAAAGTGAGTTTATTGCCCGATTGTTTATCGTTACACATGTTTTACAGGTTCGCAATGACCGCATTCAACATGACCAGGTTTCGATATTTCTGGGACATAAAACAGTAATGACATTTCAGGAAAATAGTAGTACTACATGGGATCCTGTCCGGCAACGTATCGATGTAAAAGGTTCCAGAATACGAAACAGCGACGCAAGTTTCCTGGCATACTCGCTGCTGGATGCCATTATTGACAGTTGTTTTCCGATTCTTGAAAGCTATAGCACCCGGGCCGAAGAATTAGAAACCCGGATACTGGATCAAACAGGGCCAAACAAGATTAGTGAAATCCACCAACTAAAACGGGATTTGTTATTATTGCGATGGGTGGTCTGGCCGATGCGTGAAGTTGTCTCCTACATGCAACGGGAACATAACGAATGTATAAGTGAAACAACAAGAATCTATTTACGGGACCTTTATGATCATGTAGTACAAATAATCGACCTCACGGAAACCTATCGGGAAATTGTAAGTGACCTTACAGAAACGCATATCTCCTCAGTATCAAACCGCATGAATGAAATCATGAAGGTGTTGACAATTATTGGTACCATTTTTATTCCATTAACATTCCTTGCCGGTGTTTACGGAATGAACTTTCATTATTTCCCTGAATTGGATAAAGTTTGGGCTTATCCTGCATTCTGGCTTATCTGTCTCGTTACTGCCGGAATAATGTTGTTTCTTTTCCATCGTAAAAAATGGTTGTAAGTTCATTGCTCATCCAAAAAAGAAACATCAAATAATTATAATAACGAAAAAAATATGGACAAAAAAATTGTTTACGACTTTGCTAATGCAATCAGCGAACATAGTGTTGATAAAATTTATTTTTTAATGACAGACGACCATAAATTTATTGATTCTCACGGTAACGTAATTGTTGGTAAAGACAAAATGAAAGTAGGCTGGATGGGTTATTTTCAATTATTTCCTGACTATAAAATTGAAATCACGGACATCCTTACTGATGGCGACACTCTCGCCGCTTTTGGTTTTGCAAGCGGCACATTTAAGGGAAAGCAAACAGACAATAAGGATAAATATTGGCGACTTCCTGCTTCATGGAAAATAATTGTGGAAAACAACAAAATCAAATTATGGCAAGTGTTTGCTGACACAAAAATTCCGTTTGATATCATTGAAAAAAATAAATTAAGAAAAGAATAATCCAATTAGGTATCAACTTAGCTCTGCGAAGCCTCCGGCTTCGCAGTTATATTTTTTTTGCCTTTGGCAAATCTTAATTACAAGCCTTTTTAATTACCTCACAAGCTTGTTCTATTTGCACTTCCGAAATAATCAACGGTGGTGAAATGCGCAGGCAGTTGGAGGCAAATAAAAACCAGTCAGTCAGCACTCCAGCTATGATACAAGCATCAATTACTTTTTTACATGTCTAAAAAGAATCAAACTCGACGGCCATCCATAAACCATAAGAACTAACGGCTTTTATCTTTAAAGTGTGCCCGAGCAAAAGATTATTCTATCTTTTACTCTTCCAGTGTTTTGAAGTACTCTTTTAATAATTGTTCGGATTTTTTGGCATCATATTCTTCTGAATAATAACATCCTGTTGCTTCGTGATTACTTTCATATGCCTTTGGCTCCAATGAATATGGACCTGCAACTCCCAGGTATGATGAAGCATCGAGTTCATCTGAAAATATAAG
>JBARSW010000506.1:0-4017 GCA_049644925.1 Chitinophagaceae bacterium
ACCATAAATGGGAGAAGAGGTATCTGTTTTTGCAGCAGGGTTCACTACATCATTGGCACCGAGTATCAATACCACATCCGTAGTTGAAAATTCCTCATTGGCAATTTCCATTTCCATTAACTTATCATAAGGAACATCTGCTTCTGCCAGTAATACGTTCATATGGCCTGGCATACGGCCCGCCACCGGGTGAATAGCATACTTCACTTCCACACCTTTGCTTTCCAATAGTTTCTCCAGCTCATGACAAACATGCTGCGCCTGCGCCACAGCCAATCCGTAACCGGGTACGATATATACCTTATGAGCATAGCTCATTACAACAGCGGTATCACTCAGGGAAATTTCCCTAACGGCGCCTTGTTGTGTGGTGCCTGCCGGACCAGCTTTATGACTACTGCCAAATGAACCAATCAGCACATTGGTTAGCGACCGGTTCATTGCTTTACACATAAGCACCGTTAACAATGTACCAGCTGCTCCTACCAATATACCGCCGGTTAGCATTACTTTATTATCATACAAGAATCCACCGCAAGCTGCTGCCACACCGGTAAAAGAGTTTAATAATGAAATTACCACCGGCATATCTGCACCGCCGATAGGAAAAACAAAAAATACTCCATATGATAAAGCCAGTACAAAAATGATGTAAAAAATAAATTGGGCATTGGCAGGTGTCCATCCGATAAGATAAACAGCAAGGCCAAGAATTACTACTAATATTAAAATATTAAAAAGGTGTTGCCCCTTAAAAGCAAAGTCCTTTACCTTACCGTTTAGTTTTCCCCAGGCAATCATACTTCCGGCAAATGAAACTGAGCCGATGATTAATCCAAGAAGTATAATGATCAACGTGGAAATATGTGTGGAAAGGTCGCCATCAGAAGCATGCAGTAAATGATTAAACTCAACAATACTTATGAGAGCCGCACAGGCACCACCCATTCCATTAAACATGCTCACCATTTCAGGCATAGCCGTCATCTTAACTTTTTTGGCAGCCAGTGTGCCAATAACCCCACCTATTGCAATACCGCCGAATATCCAGCCATAATTACCCAATTTCACTCCTCCGTCCTCATACAAAAAAATGGTTGCTATAATTGCTATAGTCATACCGGCAGCAGCTACCAGGTTTCCCTTTCTGGCAGAAGCCGGATTTGATAGCATCTTCAGACCTAAAATAAAAGTTACTGAAGCAATGAGATAACTGACAGTTAATATATTTAGTTCCATAATAAAGCCCCTCCTGACCTCCCCGCTGGGGAGGAATCCACTCACAACCCAAAGAGATGCGAATGAACAATATTTGATTATACAATTATAAAGAACGAATGAAATACATAAATAAAATTACCTGAGCCTTTACTTCGGTGGGGACTGTGGAGGCCTTTTCTTCTTAAACATTTCCAGCATCCTGTCTGTAACCACAAAACCACCCACCACATTCAATGTACCCAAAATCACCCCTAAGAAACCCAAACTTAAAGCCAGGTAGTTATCACTTTCAGCCTTGCCCATTACAATGATGGCACCTATAATAACCACACCATGTATAGCATTGGCACCACTCATCAATGGGGTGTGTAATACACTTGGCACATGACCAATCACTTCTATCCCGACAAAAATCATCAGGATAACGATGTAAATGATCTGCTGGTTAGTTTGTATCCAATTTAATATTGAGTCCATATTACAAAAATTTAAATCTCATTAGATTATAGAATTACTTTACTCTTTCATGTACTACTTCACCACCATGTGTAATACAACTTCCTTTCACCAGGTCATCTTCCCAATTCAGGTTGATAGTACCTTCTTTAGTAATAATTAATTGCAGAAAATTCAATACATTTTTTCCATATACCTTGCTTGCATCAGAAGGCATGGTGGATTGCAAGGAGGAGTTGCCAACAATGGTTACTCCATTGATATTAATTGTTTCATTATTTTTTGTGTAAGGTGTATTACCACCTGTTGCCGCAGCAAGGTCGATTATTACAGAACCATTCCTCAAAGATGCAATCATTGATTCAGTAATAAGTATCGGTGCTTTTTTCCCGGGTATTTGTGCGGTAGTAATAATAATATCTGCTTTGGCAGCACTTTCTGCAATACGCTGTTGTTGTTTTTGTTTAAATTCTTCAGACTGTTCCACTGCATAACCACCTGCTTTGCTTGCATCGGCTGCACCTTCCACTTCGATAAATTTAGCACCCAGACTCATCACTTCTTCCTTAACAGCGGGTCTTGTATCAAAGACTTCAACTACAGCACCCAATCTTTTTGCAGTTGCAATTGCCTGCAGGCCGGCAACACCAGCACCTAATATGAGTATTTTGGCTGGCGCAATACTTCCGGCAGCCGTCATAAACATGGGAAAGTACCTGGAGTAAAGATTTGCAGCAGTTATTATTGCTTTATAACCGGCAATATTCGCCTGGGAACTTAATACATCCATTGCCTGTGCTCTTGTGGTACGGGGAAGCATATCCAGTGAAAAAACAGTAGGCCCTGCTGCACCCCATAGTTTCATAAGCTCCTGCTGAAATAATGGCTGATAAACACCAATGGCAATTTTGGACTTGAGAATTGAGATTTCGGATAACTCAGGATGATGAATACTTAAAGCAATATCAGCAGCAGCTATAGCTTCGGTCCTGCTTTTTATAACAGCTCCGGCTTTTTCATAAGCTTCATTACTGCAAAATGCCTTTTCACCTGCATTATCTTCAGCAATTACGGTGATCCCTTTTTTGGTGAGTGTTGCAACTGCTTCTGCCAATAGGGAAACTCTTGTTTCGAAGGCAGGCTCTTTTAAAACAGCAATCGTCATAATATCCTTGATTGTTTAAGGTAATTTGTTAATTCCGGGCATGCGAAGGTATTGTTTCCAAATTCACCAGAGAAAAAGAACCAGATGATTTTTTTCATACTAACACCTGTTATTAATCAGGCTCTAATTACTTAATATTCAGGTTTTAAAAACGAATACTAAACTCTTGCTTTTCCTTAAACTCAGTTCTGAATATCACAATGCCAATAAAAAACAAATCGATAGAACAACGCACAGCCGGATGTTTTTTGATTGTTTCCCAGACAGCTTCCATTTCCCGGCTCCAGTGAATATCATCAAAAACCAGGATACTGTTGTTTCGCAAAAAAGGTAAAATCTGTGCAAAGTATTTTTCGGTTGGCACCTGACGGTGGTTACCATCAATAAAAACAAAATCGACAGCATGCAGTTGATTCAGCATATTGACTAATGTGTCATCAAAATTTCCTTTTAAAACAGAGACCTGCTGAAGACCTAACGAAGTAAAATTTTTACTGGCAACTGCTGCTACCTCTCCTGCTCCTTCCAGTGTAACAAGCCTGGCATCTGGCTTTGCTAATGACAGGTAAGATGTAGTAATCCCCAGCGAAGTACCAAGTTCAAGAATTGTTTCAGGCTGATAACGCTGAACCATTCTGAAAAGTAACTGGCCAAATTTTTTTGACTTTGCTGCATTTTTTGCAATAGAAGCCACCGTTCTTTGATTTGTTTTTGAAACGGCAGAGCCTGCCCCAAAATCTTCAATGGTCAGCAAAGATTTATCTGAAATTAATGTCCGACGCAACTTTTCTACCTTTTCATATTCTTCATATTTAGTTTTATCATTCAACACACTGGTTATAAAATGAAAAACAAATGGAGAATGTGTTCCATGCCCTTTTCCATTAGAAGCAGTAAAATAATAATTCAAAAACTTATAGGCTACCTGAATCCGGTTGTACATTAAATTGAGATTGATAAAAAAGTAAATTGACTAAGATTGATTGAACCTCTATTAATTTTCAGGTTTAATAATGATTCATTAAATCCTTTCCCAAACCTCGAAAGAATGATTATAGGCATTTTTCCCATCGGCCTCATGTTTTTTCTGACTAACAAGATGCCAGTGTTCCCGGTCAAGCGATGGGAAAAATGTATCAGCATCAGGTGTTGCTTCTACACGGGTAAGGTATATT
>JBARSW010000507.1:0-1582 GCA_049644925.1 Chitinophagaceae bacterium
CCGTAACGTATCGCATGCGCCCAAGTATACATATCCAATAGTATCGGGCGACTATGTAGAACGAGATAGTAAAATAATTTATAAACGTGTGCCTCGCAAAGGCGGTTGCTGAGTAAATAAATTATGAAATACATACACCTAAATGCTTTTTCCTGATGTTTATATTTCACACCTTCTGTGGACAAAACCAACCAAACATACCACAAGATAATATCAAGTCCAGTAGAGCAAATTACTCCGAGTCTCAGCTTAAAGAGGCGGACACCTCCAAGGTGCCTATGAGTATGGTTCGGAATGTAAAGCAAGCCAGAAACGGAGACGTTTTGATTGCTTCTTACTTAGGCGTGTTTCGATACGATGCCTGCCGGACAGGCAGGCTTTGAACATTTTACAACCAGGGAGGGACTGTGCAAAAAACTTATAATTTTAATCATTTCCCCAGTTAGCAGTAATTAAAAAGCGACACTCACATTTATTAATTCTGACAAGACAAGAGAATATGAGATATTTTTTGATTCTTTTAAGTTTGTATTTCATCATAAGCTGCAGCAGTCAGTATAAACTAACAAAATCCATTTCAACTGATGACTATGTGACCACAGTAACAGGATTAAAATATAAAATTATTCAAAAAGGTATCGGACAAAAAGTAAAAGCAGGTCAAGAAGTTTTAATTCGGGAAACAACCACTTATTTAGACGGAACAGTATTATATTAAAACGAAAACTCAAATGCACCGGTGAAAGTTCTAATAGGTGGAAACCAGGCAACGAATGCCGTTGACGAAGGACTCAGAGGAATGCAGGAAGGAGAAATACGTCAATTGATAGCAACACCCGATTTAGTGAAACGTAAATATTATCCACTAAATGTGTCACCGGACTCTTCATTGAAAATAAAAATAATCTTACAAAAGATTTTATAATCAACTGAGATTTACAAGACAATTATTACCAGGTAAGGCTACACTACCTCACCTTCATCATAGCTCTTATCTGTTGTACAACCCCATTTTGGTAACGGGCATAATAAACACCTGGCGGTAATCCTTCTGCCTGGAAGCGGACAATATAAGTTCCTACTGAATAATCTGCGTCTGCCACTGTTTTTATCATCCTTCCCAATGTATCAAATACCTGCACTAAAGTGTGACCACCGGCAGTTTTAAAATGTATATCTGTATAATTAACAAAAGGGTTTTCCCTGTTTTGAATTAATACACCTTCTGGCAATGGTTTTACCGAAGGTGGTGGTGTTACTCCTGAACAAGCTCCGGCTTTTATCAATGGAAGACTTTGCAGTTGTGTATTAATATCCGGAGGGTACAATGAATTAACAATTGCTTTATCGAGGCAAAACCATTTTTCCAACAGGGTGGAATAAATACTCCGGAAGTCATATTGCATCGGCACATTATCATTTACTGTAGCAGTAACCGGAATGGTTG
Organism: Chitinophagaceae bacterium; assembly: GCA_049644925.1. Taxonomy (GTDB): domain Bacteria; phylum Bacteroidota; class Bacteroidia; order Chitinophagales; family Chitinophagaceae; genus JJ008. Next base: position 1,448 of record JBARSW010000507.1, read on the forward strand.
GATTAACACCCAGCATACCGGGGTCAACTTTTGAACCGAAAAGAAACATAGGTGCTGCCGCTCCATGGTCGGTACCCACACTTGAATTTGATTTTATTCTTCTGCCAAACTCACTGTATGTCATTCCTACTACCC
>JBARSW010000508.1:0-2049 GCA_049644925.1 Chitinophagaceae bacterium
GAACAGGTCTGTGTTTTCCCTGGCTGTCATTAATAATAAACAAACGCCGGCGGCGATTAATAATTTTTTCACTGATAAACGGCGGAATACAAAAGCAACAATACCGATAATGGAATATTGAAATAAAATATCTCCGGGCCATAATAAAATAAACGCATTGAATAGTCCAAATACCAGTAGCCACAATTGGCGACGCAGAAAATATTCAGCCGGCCACATGCCTTCAGTTCTTTTCTCAAGCCGGGTAATAAATAATATAATGCCAGCCCCAAACAACATGGAGAAAATAGCCCGTTGAGTTCCTTCCGGTACAAGGTTAACAAAATACCAGACTTTTTCATTGATGGTTCCCAGTTCGTTCCGCAGGGCAAGGTTATCGAAAGATGGATCCGGCAAACCCATATAAGGAATATTCATCAGCAAAATACCCAGGAGGGCAATACCCCTTAATGCATCCAGAATAATAATACGTTCGGATTGTGTGACAGGCACAGCCTTGCCTGCTGCAAAGTTTGTGGTTGGCATGTTGGTTTTTGTTTATGGTTAATAGAGGCGGGACTAATATAGCTTACACAGGGCAGATAGTAAATCAAGATAAGTTATTATTATAGCACCTGCAAATAATAACAACTTCATTCAATAAATTATTTCTTAACGTATAAGATCAAGTAAACAAGAATGCCACCTTTGAAACATAATTTCATTAAACCGGGCGGTTTATTAAACAAAACTACTGGCTGTTAAACTTCTCAATCAATTGCTCCAGTCTGGGAAAGTACTGATCAATTTTTTTATCCATTGCAGAACTGTTTCTCTCCAAATAAAAACTTCCCGAAGCACCACCATCAAAATCAAGATAGTTAAGATGCTTTGCATACCATCTCCCGGTTAAATATTCTTTGCCATCTTCTTTTATATAATTTGCCTGAAGATAATTAAGCAAATTACAGCTATCCAAAGGCATCGTTTTATGCTCAATAACACCATCCTGGAAAATGAGAAAGATTGAACTATCTTTTTTACTTATACGGCTTGTAAGTTTTCCGGCACAGTCACAGGAATCTAAAGCTGGATGATCCCCTTTTGAATAAATTCCCCATACTGCTGTGCCTGATTGATTAAACTGGACATTAAAATTTATAGTTCTTGTAGCTAACATTGTATTGTCTGATATCTTACCAGTCCATTTTCCAGCCAAATTAATATTTTGTGTAAAGCCGCAAAGGCAAAATATGAACAACAAATTAACAAGCAGTATTCGCTTCATATTCACTATTTTTCTTTTTAAAATTAGAACTAATAGTTCATCAGTTTCGTTTATGATTCGTGAAGCCTTGTCTTCGCCAAAAAATTATTTTCCAATTAGTGACATCGTCCTCTAAAACCCTTGAAGGGGACTTTGTTTATTTTTCAATCAGCATACCAAATCCGTCGAATAAAACTTCCATTTCCTCTCCCAGCGCATACATAGCATCTCCCCATTTAGTAAGACATTCTTCATCAATTTTCATTAAAGGAGTAGCTCCAATAATTGACCATTTATTTGCAGATCTTTCAATTCCATAAAGCTGATAGCCGAGTTTGGATAATTCAATAGCTAAATTTGAGCCCTTATCTTCCGAATCAGCATAAAAGAAAAATTCTACCTGCTGTAGTTGGCTTGTTTTCCCTCCATGTTTTTTAGAAAGCGATAATAGGCTCTTGACAATCTTGTGGTACATGTCAATAACTTATTAATTTCTGAATTGTTTCATCTAATCTCGCCTTCGCCATAAAATTATTTTCCAACTCTATATTAAAAGGAATAGGAGTATCCAAAGATGCACAACGCATCACCGGTGCATCAAGAATGGAAAAACAGTTCTCTGAAATCCAGGCAGCTATCTCGCCGCCGATACCACCAACCAACGTGTCTTCATGCAATAACAACACTCTTCCTGTTCGTTGTACTGCTTCCCGTATGGCCAAATAATCAAGTGGTAACAATGTTCTTAAATCCAATATATCAATAGAAATTTCGGGATGTTCCGCAGCATAATCTTCTGCCCA
>JBARSW010000509.1:0-1851 GCA_049644925.1 Chitinophagaceae bacterium
CTGTTGAGTGTATACTAATAAAAGCATTCAGCAATTCGTCCATTCCTTTATCATGAACAATACGGCCTACTGAAAGAAAATAAGTTAGCGATGGATCATACTGTATCAGTTGTTTTGTTTCCTGAATTTTTTCCCCGAGTAAAGCTTCCAAAGAATAACGACTGAGTCTGACACCATTACTGGAACCCCATCCAATTACTTCTAATTTGGAATTGGCAACCAGTTTATTTTCTTCTATAAATTTTTTAAGCGAATTACTGTTTGGCCAAACATGAGTGGCTGCTTTACCGGTCAGTTTTTCCATAAACACCAATATCTTCCTGCTGAACCCTGTGGTGGTTACATATCGCAGCCCTGCGATAGTATGTATTCTTATTTTTACCCCTGCAAATTTTGCCGCCAGCATAGAAAGTAAACCTGCCTTGGGAGTATGTGAATGGACTATATCAGGTTTTTCTTTTCGGAATAATCTGTACAACAGCCACAGGCATTTCAGGTCGGCAAAAGGCGACATCTTTCTTGTCATCGGAATGATATGATGGCGGCATCCTTCTCTTTCTAAAACTGTATTTAGTTCAGGTCCATCACTGCTGACCATCAACACTTCAAAGCCATGTTCGTTCATATACCGCATTTGCCATGGCAACAACACATTCAGCGAAATCGGAGCTGTGGTGATTCGGATTAACTTAGGCATTTTGTTTATTAATGGAGACTCCTCGTACCTCGGAGTGTCAAATAAGTTGGAACTTTTCGCTTCTTTAATGCCGTACAGCCCCTTGTGATTTGTCACACCCACTTGATTTGTCACACCGACGAAGGAGGTGTTTTACTTATCTACCGCTACACAAGTATGATAAATCAGTTGAGGCATTTCGTTTTTTAATGGAGACTCCTCGTGCCTCGGAGTGACAAGTCAAATGAGGTATTTCGTTTATTAAACCATCTTCAACCACCTTCAACCACTATTAAACAATCATTAAACCACCTTCAACCATCTTCAACCACTATTAAACAATCATTAAACCATCTTCAACCCCCTTCAACTGTATTCCCCCCCAAATAACACTTCCTATACCAAACTTCCAATGCAAACAAGGTCCAAAGCATCTTAGCCCTCTTTTCATCTCCTGTTTTTATTTTCCTGTTCCAGAGGTTTTCAATAAATCCGGGCTGAACAAAATTTCTACAATAGGCATTGGGTGATAAAATATAAGAGGCAATCATATCTTTCAGTTCTCCATCAATCCATTTTTTAAGTGGAATTTCGAAACCTCTTTTAGGCTGGTTGATCAATTCGGCAGGCAGGTATTTTTCTGCCAGTTTGCGGAGGATGTATTTTGTCTGGCTTCCTTTTAATTTATAACTATCCGGTAATGAAGGCACATACTCCAGAAAATCTTTACATAACAACGGACTCCTGCCTTCCAGTGAATGTGCCATGGTGGCAATGTCCATTTTTACCAGCAGGTTTGATGTAAGAATATGATCAAAGTCGAGGTTAAGAATTTTCTGTACCCCTGATAGTTTTGAATTATTGATTCGTTCAAAATCCTGCAGGATATCTGCAAGTACTGATTCGTTTCCTACCAGGTATTTTTCAAATCCTTCAAACACATCCAGGCTCGATGAAAAATAGGTGTGAATTCCTTCTTTCTTTGTAAAATCAACCAGGCGGTAGATATAATTGTACTTACTTTTTTTATCGTGTGAAAGAGGCAAAAAAGTATGAAGCAGTTTCGCTAACCCTTTTACCAATAATGGTTTCTTAAAAAAATCATATTGGGCAAAAGGGACATACCGGCGGTAACCTCCAAACAATTCATCCCCACCATCGCCATTTAATATAAC
>JBARSW010000510.1:0-10881 GCA_049644925.1 Chitinophagaceae bacterium
AGGGAACCAGGGATTTCGGACCGGAAGTTGTTCGCAAACGGAACTATATTCTGAATACTATCAGAAACATATTTGAGGTTTATGGGTTTCAGCCATTGGAAACACCTGCAATGGAAAACCTTGATACGTTGATGGGGAAATATGGTGAAGAAGGAGATAAACTGATTTTTAGGATTCTTGATTCAGGAAATCCATTTTCAAAGGAGTTTTTTCAAGAATTGGCAAATTATTTTAAAGCCAACTATGAAAACATCGAATATCTGAAAAAAAATAATTCAAAATTCGAGACAATAGAAAACCCCTTTGGAAATTCCTTATTTAATTTAAACCCTAAAGTGCTAGCTGATATTTCAATACAATTATTACAAAATAAAGAACAAGGAAGAAAGTATTTAAATGAATTTAAAAATGAAATTTCGAGTAAAGCTTTAAAATATGATCTCACTATCCCATTCGCAAGGTATGTCGCTATGAATTATGCAAAGCTCACATTTCCTTTCAAACGCTATCAAATACAACCGGTTTGGCGAGCAGACCGACCACAAAAAGGAAGATACCGTGAGTTTTATCAATGTGATGCGGATGTGGTGGGAAGTAAAGAATTATTGAATGAAGTGGAATTAGTCAGCATTTATATTTCCGTATTTGAAAAATTAAAAATTCCGGTTGAAGTAAAAATTAATAACCGGAAATTATTGCAAGCTCTTGCTGAAACATGTGGCGGCTCAGAAAGAATGACTGATATTACCATAGCCATAGACAAACTGGACAAAATTGGCCTCGCAAAAGTTAAAGAAGAACTCTCCGGAAAAGGACTAAACGAAAATCAAATTAGTATCATTGAAAATTATCTTTCCGTTTCAAAACATACAGGTAATAATGAAACTATTCTCCGGGAATTAGCTGTTTTATTTGAAAATAGTCCCATTGGTAAAGAAGGATTATCTGAATTAAAATATATCCTTCAAAATACTGATTACCTTGCTTTCACCAGTAAAATATGGATTGACCCTACTTTAGCCAGGGGATTAAATTATTATACCGGATCAATCATTGAAATAAAGGCTTCCGGTGTTGAAATGGGCAGTATTGGTGGTGGTGGACGTTATGATGATTTAACCGGCCTTTTTGGAGTACCCAATATTCCGGGAGTTGGTATTTCATTTGGAGTAGACAGGATTTATGATGTAATGGAAGAATTGAAATTATTTCCCGAAGACATACATGTAGGTACACAAGTTTTATTTTTTAACCTTGGAGAAAAAGAAAGCTGGAAAGCATTTGGTCTGATGCAGGGATTACGGCAAAATGGAATCCGCAGTGAATTATATCATGAAGCCGCCAAATTTGACAAGCAATTTAAATATGCAGAAAAGAAAAACATTCCTTTTGTAGTCATAATAGGCGAAGAAGAAATGAACACCAATACTGTCAAAATAAAAAATCTAAAAACAGGAGAACAACAAACCTATCTGCAGGAAAAACTTTCTGAATTCGTATTCAATTAATAATTCAAACAAATAAACTTTACTCATGAAATTATCGCTCAAATCATTGCCGTTGATATTTACATCAATGCTGCTGATCATATTTAGTTCCTGTTCCAAAAAGACAAATGTTCCCGTTCCGCAAGATGCCTTTTTTGTATTACATGTTGATGGCGCCTCTTTGAATGCCAAACTCAGTTGGGATGAAATAAAACAAAGTGAGTGGTTCAAAAAAGCTAAAGAAGAAGTAAAAGATGAACTTGCAAAAACAATTCTCGACAATCCTGAAGAATCTGGAATTAACATCAAATCTGATGCTTATATTTTTATGTCAGCCCGTGGCAAGGGAGGATATGCGGCAGTTACCTGTAACCTGACAGATGAGAAAAAATTTGAAGCATTCGTCACAAAAGTCAGCAACGGGAAAAAAGCAGAAATCATAGATGGAATTACTGTGTTAGCGGATAATGATAATATAATTACCTGGAAAGGCAATCGTCTTGTATTTATTGCAGACAATCCGGATGTTAATCCCAGTGCCGGCGGTTTTGGTGGGGAAATTGAGCGCAGCAATTTTGAAACTGACAGCCTGGTAATATTTGCCAAAGAAATCTATAATCTGAAAAGCAGTAAAAGTCTGGGCAATAATTCCAAATTTAATTCATTATTAAAAGAAAAAGGAGATGCACATATCTGGGTAAACTCTGGTAGTTTATACAGTAAATCGATGCCGGCTATGCTGGCTCTTACCAAAGCAAATCTTCTTTTTGATGGAAACATCAGCACTGCTGCTTTCAGTTTTGAAAATGGCAAAATAGTAATAAAAGGAAAGAATTATTTCAACAAAGAATTAGCGGCAATATTTAAGAAATACAGTAAAAGAAATTTAGATGAAGAGATGCTTAAAATGATTCCGGCAGGTGATGTTGCAGCAGTTATTGCTATGAACTATCCGCCAGAAGCTATCAAAGAAATTATTTCCTTACTTGGTGTTGATGGTCTGCTCAATATGTTTCTGGCAGAAGCAGGATTTAGTATAGGAGATTTTGTAAAAGCGAATAAAGGAGATGTTTTGTTTGCTGTATCTGATTTTAAGATTGCAAATAAGGAAATAAAGGTGCCGATAAGTGGTGATAAAGAAAATACATATAAAAAGGAAGTGACAGAAGCGAAATTATTATTTGCCATTTCAGTTGGCGATAAACCTGCATTTGAAAAATTAATGAACATCTTAAAAGATAAGATCGGGAAGGAAACAGGTGAAGCCGGAGAAATAATCAATAAAACACCCTACCAGCTTAAAGACAAATGGTTTATTGCAGGCAATGATTCAGCCACGGTAAACGGATTTGGAACAACAACTACCGATCATCCTTTCATCAATTTAATCAAAGGACATCCTGCGGGTGGTTATGTGGATATTCAGAAATTTATTAATGGAGCAAGGCCATCAATTGACAAGGATTCTACGGCCAGCCTTATAGCTAATGAGTCATTAAAATATTGGCAGGATATTGTTTTTTATGGTGGCGAGTTCAAGAACAATGGAATAGAAAGCTTTGTTGAAATTAATATGGTGGATAAAAACACCAACAGCCTGAAACAATTAAATAATTACTTTGGTTTTATTGCATTAAAAATGATAGACCTGGAGAAAAAGAAAAAAGAAGAATACAAAAAATGGGATAACCAAAATGACTCTGTAGTTGTAAAGCCAGAAGTAATTAAACCAAAGGTTATAAAGAAAAAGATAAAATAATTTATACTGATTAAGTAAAAGCCACAGGGCATAAAAAATACCTGTGGTTTTTCATTTTTATTTATCCCATGCAGATACAGGTACAACATCTATTACCAGGCTATTTTGAAGAATTCAGAAAAAATAATTCTGAATTATGGGGAAAAGACCTTGTATTTTCCAAAGGGGAGATGATTAAAATTGTTGCTCCTTCTGGAAGTGGCAAAACATCGCTTTTACATTTTTTATACGGAATGAGAAGGGATTATAACGGCACCATCAGTTATGAAAGCAATAATATCAGCCGGTTTACTGCAGAAGACTTTGCCAGCTACCGAAGTAAACAGGTAAGTATAGTTTTTCAGGATCTCCGTTTGTTTCCGGAACTCACTGTTTTTGAAAACCTGGAAGTGAAACGTCAACTAAATCCTTTTCATCAAAAAGAGAAGATAGCTTATATGGCTGAACGTTTGGGTATCTTAAACAAATTAGCATCTAAAGCCAGAATCTGCTCTTATGGTGAACAGCAGCGGGTTGCCATTATCCGCTCACTTTTACAGCCTTATGATTTTTTATTGCTGGATGAACCCTTCAGCCATCTTGATAGTGAAAATGCTATGAAAGCAATGGATTTGATACTGGAAGAAAGCCAACTACGTAATGCCTGTATCATATTTGCCGACCTGGAGCGAATTGATTATTTTCCTTTTACCCGAATATTTCATTTGTAAATTGACATAGGTGCCCCTTACTTTTAAAACGATAAAACCACTTTTGCTAACAGGCACCAATACAGCTTCCCGCTGGTTTTCTTATATCGGGTTAGGTATTGGCATTCTGTTACTTCTTGCTTCGTTACAAATGTTCATTAACATTCAACAACTGGTTAAAAAAACAAGTATCCGGAAAAATGGCTTTGACTATATATCGGTTACCAAACTCATTACCAATGAGAACATGGGCCAGGATAACCGTTTCAGTCCGGAAGATGTAGCAACACTCAAATCACAGACTTTCATTACAGATGCTGCGCCATTAATTCCTAATCGGTTTAGAGTAATCGCCAGTGCCGGAGATTTATTATCTTTTTCATCAGATATTTTCATTGAAGCACTGGATGTAAATTTTATTGATACAGTACCTCCGGAATTTTCCTGGAAAGAAGGTCAGACAAGAGTGCCAATTATTTTCTCTTCAGAACTGCTGGAAATGTTTAATGTAATTGCCCCAAGCCTTGGATTGAAGCAGTTGTCGCAGGAAACAGCTTCCAATCTTACTATTTCAATTCGTTGTGAAGGCAGATTGGGAGAACAGGTTTTCCTGGCCAATATTGTAGCTTTTTCTGACCGGGTAAATTCATTATTAGCACCTAAATCATTTATTGACTGGGCCAATAAAACTTTTGAAGGAGAAGAAGAAGTAAAAGCATCCCGGATATTTCTTAAAACAAAAGATGCCAATAATTCCAGGCTGCTGGAATTTCTTGAACAAAAACAATACCGCATCAATAAAGACAAAACTGCTTTTGGACGTTCCAAACAGATATTACAGGGTATCGTTACCGGGCTTGGTGTTTTTGGTGCTCTTGTAATTATATTGGCGTTAATGCTGTTTTCCATGTACCTGCAACTGGTAATTGCCCGTAGCAAAGAAAATTTGCATTTATTACTAACTATAGGATACTCTCCTGTTTGGCTAAGTAAAAAAGTTGCAAGGCAGTTTATTCCGGTTTACATCTTTGTCGTATTTGTTGCACTGCTGATTACCCAATTGCTGCAATGGAGTTTCCATCATTTTGTGATGTACGACAGGCCTGAGTTAAATTCTTTTATTCACTGGAGTGTAATAATAACTTCACTGTTTCTTATCTTCTTATCCATTCTTGCAAATTTCAGCATGGTAAAAAAATTGCTTTATAAAATGCAGCAAGTTTAATGAACAGATTTTTCAGTTCCCATTATTTTATTCCGGGGGAAAATAGCTTTCAAAGAAAAATCAACTCTGCTATTTATCAAAATTTTTCATAGATAATCGCTGCTCCCTGGCCAACACCCACACACATAGTAGCTAACCCATACCGGGCTTTACGTCTGAACATCTCATGTAACAAAGTGGTAGAAATCCGTACACCACTGCAACCCAACGGATGGCCAATTGCTATGGCACCACCGTTTACATTTATTTTTTCTGCATCCAATCCCAACTCCCTGATGCAGGCTATTGACTGTGCCGCAAATGCTTCATTTAATTCTATTAAATCAATGTCAGTGATTTTAATACCTGCCCGTTGTAAAACTTTTTTTACAGCCGGAACAGGGCCAATACCCATAATTGATGGATCTACTCCGGAAACTGCCATTGCCACAATGCTGGCAACTGGTTCCAGGTTGTATTTCTTTACCGCTTCCTCACTGGCAAGTAACATTGCAGCTGCGCCATCATTTATTCCCGAAGAATTACCTGCAGTAACCGTTCCTCCATTTATGAATGCAGGTTTTAATGCAGCCAGTTTCTCCAAAGAAGTTTCTCTTGGATGTTCATCATCTTTGACAATTATTTTCTCTTTGCCTTTCAAAACTTCAATGGATACTATTTCATTTTCCCATTTACCAGCCGCCTTTGCCTGCGCATATTTTTGTTGAGACAAAAGTGCAAAAAGGTCTTGTTCTTCTCGGCTTATTTTCCATTGCTTTGCTACATTTTCTGCAGTTTCACCCATTGTATATGGATGATATAATGCCGAAAGATTTTTATTTACAAACCTCCAACCTATTGTTGTATCAAAAACTTCTGCCGAGCGGCTAAATGGTTCTGAATTTTTTGCCATAACAAAAGGTGCCCTTGTCATGCTTTCTACCCCACTTGCAATAATCAGTTCTGCATCTCCACACATTATTTGTCGGGATGCATCCATTATGGCCTGCAGGCCAGATGCACATAAACGATTAACGGTATTACCGGCAACAGAAACAGGTAATCCAGCCAGTAAAGCAGCCATTCTTGCCACATTTCGGTTGTCCTCCCCAGCCTGGTTAGCAGCCCCTGCTATTACATCTTCAATTGCATTTATATCAATTTGATGATTTCGGCTTAGAATAACCCGGATAACATGAGCCAGTAAATCATCCGGCCGGATACTACTTAAAATACCACCATATTTCCCGACAGGGGTTCTTACTGTATCAATTATATAGGCAGGCTTCATCAAAGATGTATTTAATAGGCAAATATCAGTGAAATCAATTAAACCTTAAATCTGTGACTATCTTTGCACTATGGCAAAAACACCTCCGGTTAATATTCGTCATTTAAGTCTGGCAGAGATTGAAAATTACTTTGAAAAGCTGGGTGAGAAGAAATTCAGGGCCAAACAAGTGTATGAATGGTTATGGCTTAAACCAGTTCAAAGCTTTGAAGCCATGACCAATATTTCAAAAGAATTAAGACAAAAACTGGCTGCTGAATTTGTATTACCCGGCCTGAAAGTGGATACAACTCAAGTTTCTGCCGATGGAACAATAAAATCCCGATTTAAAACACATGATGGTCATTTAATTGAAGGAGTTTTAATCCCAACACTGTCAAGATTTACCGCCTGTGTTTCATCCCAAATTGGATGTTCCTTAAGTTGTAAGTTTTGTGCTACCGGATATATTGACAGGAAAAGAAACCTGGATTTTGATGAAATTTATGACCAGGTGGCCATCATTAACCAGCAGTGTGAGAAAGCACATGGTAAAAAGCTCAGCAATATTGTTTTCATGGGTATGGGCGAACCATTATTGAATTACAAAAATGTATTAAGAGCAATTGAAAAAATAGTTTCTGCCAGTGGAATGGGAATGAGTCCGAAACGGATAACGGTATCAACCGCAGGCGTAGCAAAAGGAATTCGCCAACTGGGTGATGATAAAGTTAAATTTAAATTAGCATTATCACTGCATGCTGCAACCGATTCCAAACGACATGATATCATGCCCATTAACGATACTAATAATTTAAAATCACTGGTAGAAGCCCTGAATTATTTCTATAAGCAAACCGAAAATGAGATCACTTTTGAATACATCCTTTTTAAAGACTTTAATGATTCATTAAAAGATGCGGATGACTTAATAAAGATTTACCGCCAGGTTCCTGCTGACCTGATAAATATCATTGAGTACAACCCGATAGATTTTGCAAAATATGAAAAGCCTGAAGAAGAAAAAGTGCATGCCTTTATGCAATACCTGGAAAAACACCGGGTGAATGTCCGGCTTCGGCGCAGCCGGGGAAAAGATATTGATGCTGCCTGCGGACAGTTGGCTAATAAGAATTAAAGTTAAAAGTATAGCAGCCCGTAAACCATTAACACAAAACTTTCCATTTGATTTCCTGATACGGATACCGATTGCCTATTAAGGCAAGTAAAAAATTATTTCTTTGCTCCGTTTTAAACCTCCACGTTCATTTAGGGTCTCAATTTCGTTCACATTTATTTATGATAAACGCAACGAAGGTTTTAAAATCCGTTTAACGTCAAAAAGAAAAATTAAAAAGTTATGAAAAAATTATTTCTCTCTATCCTGATTGGCTCATTAGCCACTATATCTATACAGGCACAAGTAATTCCAGAACGAAAAAATGAAGGGTTCAAACCACAACAACGTCATCAGCAGATGAAAAATAAGCAGGGTTTACCTTTCCATAAATTAAATCTTTCTGATACCCAAAAAGAACAGTTTAAAACACAGAACCTTGAGTTTAAGAAAAAAATGGAGGACCTGAAAAAAAATGAAGATATAACTGTTAAGGAATGGAAATCCAGAATGGAAAATCTGCGTAAAGATCATAAAACCAAAATGGAGAGCCTCTTAACTACCGAACAAAAAGCCAAAATTGAAAAAATGAAAAGTGATGGCAAGGCAAGGCAGGAAGAAAATATGAAAGTAAAGGCATATCAAATGAAACTCCATTATGGTTTAACGGATGAACAATCAGCCAAAATGGAAAAGAACCATAAAGAAATGGCCGAAAAAATGAAAACCCTTCGTGAAAATAAATCACTGAGTGATGAAAAGAAAAAAGAAGAAATGAAAGTAATAATGAAAAAAAATCAGGAAACCCTGAAATCAATCCTTACCGAAGAGCAGTTAAAGAAAATGAAAGAAGAAAGGAAACACAAACAGGGACAAGGAATGAAAGGCCAGAAACCACAAAAAAGGGAAATTATATAATACGATCCGTACATTTAAGGAAACCAGGCCCTTTCGCTATTTGCGATAGGGCTTTTCCTTTTTAACTATGCCTGAAATTACTATCTTCGTTGCTCACTACTGTTGTAAAACAGCAAAAACTACACATGAAAAAGAAACGATCCGACAACTTTTCAAAATTTGCCCCAAAAAAAAGTAATGCTGCCATTAAAGAGCAGTTCAAACAGGAAAAAAGAAAAGTAAAAAAAGAAAGGGAAGACTATTTTGATAAAAAAAAGGCAGAAGTCAGAGCTCAGCGGATAATTACAAGCCGGCCCAATTCCGGAACAAAAGAACAGTCGATACCGGCTCCGGTTATTCATAAAAGGCCTGAAGCAACGGGACAAATGCCACTGAACAAATTTATTGCTTACTCAGGTATTGCTGCAAGACGTGAGGCTGCGGAACTTGTTAAAAAAGGTTTAGTAAAAGTAAATGGTGAATTGGTAACGGAACCTGGTCATAAGGTGACACCAACTGATAATGTTAGCGTAAACGGGAAAAAAATCTTTGTGGCAAAAAATCTTGTTTACATTTTATTAAACAAACCAAAAGATTTCATCACCACAACCGATGATCCACAAGGTAGAAAAACAGTTCTCGACATTGTTGGCCGTGCCACTACTGAAAGAGTATTTCCTGTAGGAAGACTTGATAGAAATACTTCCGGTGTTTTATTATTAACTAACGATGGGGAATTAGCACAAAAACTTACTCATCCCAGTAATGAAATTAAAAAGGTATATCATGTAACACTGAACAAACCATTAGAAAAAAAGGATTTTGACCAGGTATTAAAAGGTATTGTATTGGAAGATGGTCTGGCCAGTGTGGATGTACTTGCTTATGCAGACATAAAAGATAAAACGCAGGTTGGTGTAGAAATTCATAGTGGCAGAAACCGGATCGTTCGCCGAATTTTTGAAGCATTGGGATATGATGTAAGAGGACTTGATCGGGTAATTTTTGCCGGCCTTACCAAAAAAAATATTGAAAGAGGAAAATTCCGTTTCCTGAGTGAGAAAGAAGTGAGGGATTTAAAGCATTTTGGAAAAGGGAAGTAGAATCACGGATGTCCTGATTGAAAGGATTAAAACGGATTAATACATTAATTGCATTCTTACAAAACCTATGGGGTGGCAATTCTTATAGTCAACGACTACTTTGATTATCACAGAGTGCCAGCATACGCTGCAACTATATAAAATGTATATTTAAAACATAAACGACCTAAAGCCCTTCCTTCGGAGGCCACCGAGAAATCGAAGGTTGTTAACGAAGTTAGGGGGGAGGCTACAGATTAATACAATGAAAATTTCGGAGCTGATAATTTTTGAGAATGATGATTTTATTGCATTGAACAAACCTTCTGGCTTGTTATCTATTCCTGACCGGGAAGGAAAAGAAGTTTCATTGAAAAGTTTATTGCAGGAAAAATATAAGCACATTTTTACCGTACACCGCCTGGATAAAGACACCAGTGGATTGATTGTATTTGCTAAAAATGAAGCAATGCATAAACATTTGTCACTTCAGTTTGAAGGAAGGCAAACAAAAAAAATTTATACCGGGTTGGTGATTGGTTCGCCTGCTGAAAAAAAAGGGAGCATTAACCTGCCTTTAGCAGAGAATACCGTACAGCGTGGAGTTATGATTGTAAACCGCCGGGGTAAAGAATCACTTACAGACTATGAAGTTATTGAAGACTTTGGCATTTATTCATGGATGCAGTTTCAGATACATACCGGAAGAACACACCAGATAAGGGTTCACATGAAAGAGATTGGCCATCCGGTAGTCTTTGATAAAATATACGGAGATAGCAAACCTGTTTTAATCTCCTCATTAAAAAAGAAATACAATCTGTCTAAAAACGAATTGGAAGAAAAGCCAATACTGGGGCGCCTCGCACTTCACGCCTTTCAACTTTCATTTAAAGATTTAAAAGGTAACCTGATTGAACTGGAAGCACCAATTCATAAAGACATAAGAGCAACTTTGCAACAATTAAAAAGGCGAAACAGTAAATAGTCGTCAGGATTTATCTAATGCCTGCAAAATATCTGTCAATATATCTTCCAGATTTTCCAGACCAACTGATACACGGATTAAACCTGGTGTTATTCCTATAGCCAGTCTTTCTTCCTCACTGAGTTTTGAATGGGTAGTAGAAGCCGGATGTGATGCAATCGTACGACTGTCACCCAGATTATTTGTCATAGAAATCATCTCAAGTGCATTTAAAAACTTTCGGCCGCTTTTAATGCCTCCTTTTAATTCAAATGTTACAATACCTCCCCCGTTGCGCATTTGCTTTTTAGCAACCAGGTATTGCGGATGGGTTTCAAGAAATGGATATTTTACTGAGCTTATTTTGGGGTGATGCTGAAATTGCTTTGATAATTCTAACGCATTGGAA
>JBARSW010000511.1:0-18680 GCA_049644925.1 Chitinophagaceae bacterium
GTAAGTTTCTCCCCATCAGGCCGTTTCACTTTTGTCTTTGCATCTTCATATCCATATCCAATTTGCTGTGGGTTCTGTAAATATCCTGTTCCTCCCAGAATATATTTTTTATCAATGGTGATGCTAACATCAAAATCACCCCATACCCCATAAAATTCACGGCCAATATATGGATCAGGATGCCATCCTTCCCTATCGTATTCACATATTTTGGGGTACCACTGGCTCATAGAATAACGAACTTCTGTTAATGGATTGTCCCTGCCACTACGCCGAATCTGAACCGGCACCTGCGCCTCAAATTCCATGTCTAATACTACTTTAGATCTTGGTAAAATAGGTTTATCCAATTTTACTTCCAGTATTGTTTCCAGTATTTTAAAATTTTGAAGACGACCATCGATTTTTAGTGATAAAATTTTTTGGTATCCTGTTTCATCCGGTTTCAGTTTAAAAATTCTATCCTGCACCCGGTCGTCCCAATCAAGTCTTCCACCTGCTATTATTGTACCCTGCGTTCTGCTTCTTACGTCCATCATGCTCCCCGGCTGGAATGCATTGAAATAAAGATGATAAAATACTTTTGTCAGGGTATCTGGCGAATTATTGAAGTATTCCAATTTTTGCTTTCCGGTGAATCTGTTTGTCTGAATATTCATATCAATGTTCATAGAATATTTTACCCTTTGCTGCCAGTATGGAGCAGTAGAGAAGTTTCCAGTTTGTGCTGTTCCTGACATGTTGCAGAGGTATAGAAAAGCGGCTATAATAAAAATCCTACTCATTTATTTGAATTTGAATTGGTAAATTTCGGAAAAGAGTTGTTATGGTAAAAACAAAATTGATTGACGGCTATCCCTTTATTTTATACAAAAAAGAAGATATTTCAGCAATAGATATAATAAAAAGAAGCACTCAATTTTATGAATGGATAAATACCCGTCGGAGTATCAGGGACTTTTCAGACAAGACAGTACCCGAAGAAGTAATCAAAAAAATAATTTTATCGGCTTCCACTGCTCCCAGTGGTGCCCATAAACAACCCTGGACATTTTGTGTTGTAAGTGATCCTGCAATAAAAAAACAAATCCGCACAGAAGCTGAGAAAGAAGAATTTGAAAGTTATAACGGAAGAATGCCGGCAGATTGGCTGCAAGACCTGCGTCCGCTGCAAACAGACTGGAAAAAATATTTTTTAGAAACGGCACCATACCTGATCATAGTTTTTAAAAAAAATTACGAGATAAATAAAGATGGCACCAAAGGCAATGTGTACTATGCAACTGAAAGTTGTGGCCTAGCCTGTGGTTTTTTGCTGGCAGCTATTCATAATGCCGGACTTGTTGCATTAACTCATACACCTTCCCCTATGAATTTTCTCAGTAAAATTTTTAATAGGCCTGAAAACGAAAAACCTTTCCTTTTAATTCCGGTTGGCTATCCGGCAGATGAATGCTGGGTGCCAGATTTAAATAGAAAATCCCTTCATGAAATTTGCTTTTTTTACTAAACTCAATAAAGCCTTTTATGCACAGATCTGCTTAATATGTGAATTACCTTAAAGTGGTATTGTTAAGCAGCATTTCTTTTACTTTCTTTGCCTTAATCATTAATCAAAAACAATCATATTTATGAAAAAATTATTATTTGTAGCTTTTTTAGCTATTTCAACATTAGCCTTTTCTCAGGTAGAAAAAGGCTCTAAACTTGTAGGTGTTGGTTTTGGAAGCTTCAGCTATACCAATAGTGACAGTAAAACTTCGTATAGCAACACACCAACTGTTTACAATAGTGATGGGAACAGTTTTAGTATTAGTGCCAATCCAAATGTAGCCTGGTTTATCAAAGATAACCTGGCTGTAGGTGGCGGAGTTAGCATAAGTTTTTATAGTAGTAAAAGTAATAGTAGTAATACATCATCCTCAACAACCAGTGAAAGTAAATCCACTCAACCTTCTTTTTATGTAGGACCATTTGCCCGTTATTATTTTGGAGGAAGCAGCAAAGGAATGCCTTTTGCCCAGGTAAATGTACAGTATGGTGTATATGGAGGAACAAGTAAAAGCACTACAAGTGGAGGAAGCAGCAGTGAAACAAAAACAAAACCTAAAGGTGACTGGAACGCAGGTGGATTTTTTGGTTATGAACATTTTATTGGCAAGTATCTGGGTATTTATGGTTCCATTGGATTTAATTATGGCAAGTCTAAAACCCTTTATGAATACAGACCTTCTACTGGTACTGGCTATGATTATACCAGTGAATATTCCAGGTGGTACATTCCCGTTAATGTGGGTATTCAAGTACATTGCCCTTCAAAAGGAAAAAAATAATATTCGCAGAATATTATCAAATTTTAAAAAGAAATCACAAGGGTCCTTTCATTAGAGGACCCTTTCTTTATTTACCTGCTACCACTATTACTATCTCCCCTTTTACTGTTTTCGCTTTAAAGTAATCAGCCACTTCTCTTAAACTTCCTCTTTTATTTTCTTCAAACATTTTGGTTAGCTCACGGCTAACTGCACATTGTCTTTCTTCACCAAAATAAGTAAAAAATTCTTCCAGCGTTTTTACTAACCTCATTGGCGATTCATAAAAAATCATGGTTCGTTCTTCATCCGCCAGTTGTTTTAGCAAAGTATGTCTTCCTTTTTTCAATGGTAAGAAACCTTCAAAGCAAAACCGATTAGTGGGAATACCACTGTTGACCAATGCTGGTACAAAAGCAGTTGCACCCGGCAAACACTCCACTGTAATTCCGACTTTGATGCACTCCCTTACTAATAAAAAAGCCGGATCGGAAATACCCGGCGTGCCCGCATCTGTTACAACAGCCATCTTCTTTCCTTCCAGTAACTGACTTACCAAATGATGCAACACCTTATGCTCATTATGCTGATGATAAGGTGTAAGTTGTTTGGTGATCTGATAATGATTGAGCAGGTGCGAAGTGGTTCTGGTATCTTCTGCCAGAATTAAATCCACTTCCTTCAGCACTTCGATAGCACGGAGTGTTATGTCTTTAAGGTTGCCTATCGGTGTGGGAATAAGATAAAGCATGGTTTCAGATAACGAGTTTTGAGTTACGAGTTACGAGACTCTAACTCGCAGCTCTCAACTAATAGCTAGTTGCTTTAATTTACTGATACTTCAAAATACTCCATTACAGGATTTGCCAACAACTTTTTACTGGCTTCTTCGGCAATAGCTTTTGCATTTTCGGGAGAGTCTGCATTTATCTGTAGGGTAATGTTTTTACCAACTCTTACATCTTCCACTCCAGATAAACCGAGGTTTCCCAATCCACTCATTACGGCTTTCCCCTGAGGATCGAGTAATTCTTTCAGTGGCATTACTTTTATCTGAACGGTATAGGTCATGTTGTTTCATTTTTGAAGAGCAAAGATATAAGAACATAGGCCAGAACCACTACAGGAATTGCCAGCCATTTTAAAATGATCAGGGATGCAATTGCTATTAAGATTAAAATAACTTTAGGTATATTGTTTTTCAGGCTAAAATCTTTAAACTTCAACGCCATCAATGGTAAAGTAGAAACCATCAGCCAGGAAAACAGCAGTACTAACGAATACAAAAACCATTTATTCAGCAATAAATCTGTAACCCATGCCTCATTCACATTCCAGTAAATCAGTGGTAATGAAGCAAAGAAAATTCCTACGGCCGGTACTGGCATCCCTTTAAAAGAATAGGACTGGCTGGTATCCAGGTTAAACCTTGCTAACCTCCATGCCGCTGCACAGGGCAACAGGAATGCTGGCACCAACATAATCATTGAAACTTCTACTCCGTCTGCCTCCCTTGCAAAACTCAACCGGAGAAACTGGTAAACAATCAAACCGGGAGCTACGCCAAAACTTACCAGGTCGGCCAATGAATCTAATTGCTTCCCCATTTCTGAAGTGGCTTTGAAAAGACGGGCTACAAACCCATCCAGGAAATCCACAACTGCTGCTATCCCGATAAATAAAGAAGCCATCCAGATTTTTTCTGGAATATCAAGTAACTGTGTTCCTTCTGCATCTGCTGTTATAATAATTCCATTCTGCAGGATAAAAACAATAGCGAGGCAACCGAAAAAAAGGTTGAGCAGGGTGAATATGTTGGGTATGTGTTTCATTTTTTGTCCATAGTTGACGGTCAATGGTCCACAGCGGGTCATTGACAGTTCGCAGTTTTAGTCTTTTAATGTATTGATCAGGGCCTGTATCATTTTTACTAAAGATTCAATAAGACTGTAAAGTTTTGAAAATTTTTCTTCATCAACATAGTTTCTCCTTCTTGCCAAATATAAGCAACCCACCACTTCGAGAGCCGACCTGTTTGCAATTACCAGGAATCTTTTGAATTCAGCATTGGATAATCCTGTAGATCCTTCTACAATATTCAATGAAACTGAGTTTGCAGCCCTTCGCATATGACTTTACAGAGAATACAACTCATGCTTAGGGAAAGAATGAGCAAGTAAATCTATCTCATCTGTTAGTTCAAGCGATAACTGCCAAACTTTTAAACTCTCAAACTTTTAAGCCATTTAACAATTTTAAGAAAGTACCAAACTTTAATCCTCTGCTATCGACTATCGACCATGGACTGTGGACCAGGTTTTCCTCACTTCTTCATCAACGCCTCAATCTCTTCTACTGTAATCGGAATATTTTTCATCAAATCTTTATTGCCATTTCGGGTTATCCAAAAATTATTTTCTATCCGGACTCCCATTTGTTCCTGCTCAATATAAATTCCCGGTTCTATGGTGAAAACCATTCCTGCTTTTACAGGTTCTGTTTTTGTACCCAGATCATGTACATCCACTCCCAGGTGATGAGAAATGCCATGATACAGATATTTACGATATGCCCTGTTGTCCGGGTCTTCATTTTTAACATCAGATTTTCTCAATAACCCAATTTTTAAAAACTGTTGGGTAGCTTCTTCACCTACTTTGTCTGTATAATTAAGAATAGTTATCCCTGGCTTAAGAATGCTTTTAGCATAATTATGTAAATGCAAACAGGCATTATAAACTGTTTTCTGGCGGCGACTGAATTTTCCATTCACAGGTACTGTTCTTGTAAGGTCGGCACAATAACCGCCATACTCGGCTCCAAAGTCCATCAGTATCAGTTCTCCGTCTTTACATTCTGCATTGTTACTGATGTAATGCAATGTTCTTGCACTATCGCCACTTGCAATAATACTTCCATAGGCTTCTCCGGTTGCCCGTTGGCTGAGAAATGAATGATATATCTCCGCCTCAATTTCATATTCCATTACACCGGGCTTAATAAATTTCAATAAGCGACGGAAAGTATTTTCAGTAATGTCCATTGCCTGCTGCATAACTTCCACTTCCAGCGCAGTTTTGATGGCCCTGAGTTCTTTCATGAGTATTGCAGCCCGAAGAAAATTATGCAAAGGATAACGGCTTTTCATTTCATCTATAAAACGATAATCCCTTGTTCTTAGCAGGCTTGCCTTACGGTCATTCTCATTACTGTCCAGGTAAATATTATCGGCTAAATGAATCCAGGGTTGCAGCAATGCATCCAGGCTATCTACCCAAACAATTGTTTTTATACCGCTGATAGCCTGCGCCTCATTTACCCGCAATCTTTTGCCATCCCATTTTTCTTTTAGCTCATTAGGACGAACAAGGACCAACACTTCCCGGTATTTTGGGTCGGGGTTATCTGGAAAAAGTATAACAAGACTGTCTTCCTGCGTAATACCGCTTAACCAAAAAACATCACTGTTTTGTTTAAAATGATAGATAGCATCTCCATTAACAGGCACTTCATCATTACTCACAAAAATGGCGATTGAATTCTTTTGCATCCTGGCCGCAAAGCGTTCCCGGTTTTTAACAAATATCTCCGGGTTGAGGGGTAAATATTTCATAAAGAAATTGTTTAAGTAGGTTTTTGGTTTAAATCGTTAGAGAATTAAGATAAAGATAAAGAGCATTTGGCTCAACTTGTTGGTTTTCATCACAAAAGTAGATTTTTTACCCAAAAACAGTAGTTCATCCTGTATTATTTGAGCCGGGCAATTGCCTTTTTGCAAAATCAAAAAAGTTTTCCAATTAATTCCTGACGGCAATTTTAAAGTTATTGCAAGTTTATTATTTAGTATTTCATTAAAACTATTATTCAGACTTTTACGTTTTTACAAATACTATGATTAAGCTTAGAAAAGCAATACTCTTAATGTTACTTTATTTTCCGGGTGTACTTTTTGCACAAAACGGTGATGAAGAAGTGCTGGACTGGAATGCAAACCGCAAACTAACCTGGGCAGATTACAAAGCAACTCCCAATCCTGATAGTGATGCGGCGGCAACCACTACCACTTACCTGAAAATTGAATATAATATCAGGAGTAATAATTTCAGTTTTAAAATCCAATCAAAGTTTTCAAAAAGCCGATCCTGGGGTTTACATAAATCAGCTTACATACTTAGTCATGAGCAGGGACATTTTGATATTGCAGAAATATTTGCCCGCAAGCTGAATAAAGAAATGAGTAATTATCAATTCAATAACAAGACTTTTCAAAAAGAGCTGAAAGAAATTTATAACAATGTTATTGATGAGAAAACAGAAATGCAGAACGATTACGATAGGGAAACCAATCACAGTATCAATAAAGAAAAACAGGAAAAGTGGAATAGAAAAATAGTGATGTTGCTGGAAGAATTAAAGGAGTATGCTGTGTATTAAAATTTGAAAGTAATCCGGTAATAAGATTTAACACAGTACCCATTTTGAATGGCCGGGAACCATTTACCGGATAGTTTTAAAACCCTTATCGCCTCCTCATATTTTTGATTTACAGCCCTGTCCAAAAGCCTGAAATCAGATAAATAACCATCCTTACTTATTACAAACTGCACACTGAACTCATTCTTCTTTCCTTTAAAGTCATTGTTTAAATTCTTTTTCAGATACTTTTCCCACTCTTTTTCACCACCGGGGTAATAGGCAGATACTTCCGAACGGTCGAATAGTTTATTGTCCTCTTCAATATTTGTTGTGTATTTACAGGAACATACATATCCTCTTACAGAGAATGTTGTGTCGAAGTAATTTTGTGAATAGGTATGAAAACTAATAACCAGGGAAAGCAGAAAAAACAATTTCCTCATATGCTGATTCTTTAAAACAAGCCATATAACTCAGCATCCACTTTCCGGATGATCTCCCCAAGGTCTTCTTCTCTTTCTCCAAACTTGTTCTTATCTACATCAATGATCAGGAGTTTACCTTCTTTGTATTCACTGATCCATTTGTTGTAGAATTCGTTTAATTTTTTTAAATAATCAAGACGGATATTCTCTTCGTATTCCCTTCCTCTTTTTTGAATTTGTCCAACCAAAGTTGGTACCGAAGCATTCAGGTATATCAAAAGATCGGGGGGCTGAACCAGAGTTTTCAACGTCTGAAAGAACTGAAAATAATTGTCAAAATCCCTTTTACTCATCAATCCCATTTCATGCAGGTTGGGAGCAAAGATGTTGGCATCTTCATAGATTGTCCTGTCCTGTATTACCGTTTCTGTTCCTTTCTGAATTTCTACCAATTGACGAAGGCGGCTGTTCAAAAAGAAAATCTGCAGGTTGAAGCTCCATCGGGTCATATCCTCATAAAAATCATTGAGATAAGGATTGTGGTCCACATCTTCAAAGTTGGGAATCCATTTATAGTGCTTGCTCAGCATTTCTGTCAATGTAGTTTTGCCGGCGCCGATATTTCCTGCTACAGCTATATGCTTTGGTTTTTTTGCTTTTGCCATTATATTATTCGTGTTATATCAATAAACTTCCTTAAATATTTTTTTTTCTGTTCATTTACCTGGCCTGACTGCTAATAACAAACAAATTGCTGCCAATGGTAAGGGATACCACCAAAAATCTTTTAATTCTGAAAGGTGCGAAGATCTTTTTCCAACATTGTACATAACTAGTGATGCAACAAGTGCTATAACACCCAGAACAACAAAGAAAGTTTTTTTATTCATACAAGCAATTTGAAAATAATAAAACAGATGGGTCTTAAAAGTACTGTAATTTATGATACGGGAAACCTGTGGTTAAAAATAATTAAGTCCGATTGCCTGCCTCACCAGTTCCATCGTGGCTTTTGCACTGTTCCGGGCTTTTTCGGCTCCCTTTTCCATTACTTCTTTCAGATAAGCAGGATTATTTCGAATGGCATCAGCTTTTCCCCTGATAGGAGAAATGAACTTCACCATATCTTCAGCCAATTGCTTTTTCATATCGCCATAGCGAATAGTGCATTTGTTATAATCCTCTTCAAATTTATTTATCACATCAGCAGCACTTACCAACTTCATTAAGCCAAAAATATTTTCAATGTACTCTGGCTTGGTAGCATTTTGTTCCGTGGGCCCACTATCTGTTTTTGCTTTCATCACTTTTTTGCGAATTATTTCATCATCATCAGACAGGTATAATGTGGCATACTGATTTTCACTCTTACTCATTTTACCAGCCCCATCCAGGCTTGGAACTTTAACCAGTTCGCTGCCATAATTAAAAGCCTTTGGCTCAGGAAAAACCTGGCCATAGCGATGATTAAAGCGATTGGCAATATTGCGGGCCATCTCCAGATGCTGCTCCTGGTCTTTACCCACCGGTACCAGCGATGCACGGTGAAGAATGATATCTGCAGCCTGCAAAACCGGGTAAGTAAGTAATCCTGCATTTACATTTTCTGGTTGCATTCTTACCTTGTCTTTAAAGGTTGGGGTTTTTTCCAATTCACCTTTATAAGCAAGCATATTCAGGTATAAATACAATTCCGAAGTTTCATAAACATGACTCTGGCAATAAAGAGCCACTTTATCCGGATCTAACCCACAGGCAATATTCTCAGATAAAACCCGGTGAACATTTGTTTTCAGCTCTTTTGTATCAGGATGGGTTGTTAAAGAATGCAGATCAGCCACCATAAAAAAACACTGGTATTCATCCTGCATCCGCACATAGTTCTTCAATGCACCAAAGTAATTACCAAGGTGCAGAAAACCGGTGGGGCGGATGCCACTCATTACTATCTGCGGACTGGCAGGCAAGGATTTATTCTCCAAACTCATAAGGCGGCGAAGATATGAAAAAGGGAAAAGGTAATGGATGAAAGGTAGATAAAGTATAATGATGCTATGATTGATTTTATAAGTATTATAAATGATGTATTCAATTTTGCAAATACTTTTCACAATTCACCGTAAACCCTAAACCTTATCTTTGCCATATGGAAATAAGTGACGCAATGGTAGAAAAACTGGCCCATCTTTCCAGGCTTCAATTCAATGATTCAGAAAAACAGGAAATAAAAACTGACCTTCAACGGATGATTGGTTTTGTAGAAAAACTGAACGAACTGAACCTTGACGGCATGGAGCCTTTATTGCACATGAGTGAAGAAGTAAATGTATTAAGAGAAGATGAGGTTAAGGGTTCAGTAAGCCGTTCAGCAGCATTACAAAATGCACCACTGCATGATGATCAATTTTTTAAAGTTCCGAAAGTGATACCCCCGGCCCCAAAAGGAGAAAATAAGAAAACCCGATAACCGTAAATAAATTATCTGCAAGCAATGATGACATCTCAACTAAATGATCCTTTAACAAAATCACCCGCAGCAGTTACAGGCATCATACATCTGGACAATATTCAGAAAAGCTATTTCATGGGAAAAAATGAGTTGCCGGTATTGATGGGGATTTCGCTGGATATTTTTAAAAATGAATATGTGGCATTAATGGGGCCTTCCGGTTCGGGAAAAAGTACCCTGATGAATATTATCGGTTGCTTAGACACACCTACAGCCGGCAGGTATATTTTGAATAATAATGATGTTAGTGAAATGAAGGATAATGCCCTGGCAGAAATAAGGAATAAAGAAATTGGTTTCGTATTCCAGCAATTTAATCTTTTACCAAGACTAACCGCCGCAGAGAATGTAGCCCTCCCGTTGGTATATGCAGGTGTAAGCCGTAAACTGAGAACAGAAAGAGCCAATCATGTGCTGGAGTTGGTTAACCTTACAGACAGAAGTCATCATAAACCTAATGAATTATCCGGCGGACAATGTCAGCGGGTGGCTATTGCAAGGTCTTTGGTAAATAATCCTTCCATAATACTGGCCGATGAACCTACCGGTAACCTGGATACAAAAACATCATACGAAATCATGGAAATTTTCAACAAAATCCATGAAGGCGGAAATACAATTGTACTGGTAACCCACGAAGAAGATATTGCCAATCATGCACACAGGGTTGTGCGACTACGAGATGGAATAGTAGAATCAGATAAGAAGAATGAACATGTTGGTAAATATGTACATCACTAAAATATACAGCCCTTTACAACTTTCTTGAATGAAGGTTGTTATCTATCTTTATTTCATAACATGGCATTTAAAATCTATACCAAAACAGGTGATAAAGGAACAACTTCATTAATTGGAGGAACAAAGGTTCCAAAATCACATTTACGAATAGAAGCATACGGAACAGTGGATGAACTCAATTCATATATCGGCCTTTGCCGTGATCTGCTGATTGATGAAAACAGCAGAAATGTTTTACAGGAAGTTCAGGACCGTTTATTTACAATTGGCTCTTCATTAGCCTGCGATCCGGCTAAAGAAACAAAAATGCTTATACCCGACCTGAAAGAATCGGATGTAGAACTGCTGGAAAAAGAAATGGATAAAATGGATGAAGCTTTACCGGAAATGAAAAATTTTATTCTTCCTGGTGGACACCTTACTGTTTCACAACTCCATATTGCCAGATGTATTTGCCGCAGGGCAGAACGTTGCTGCGTAAGATTGGAAATAGAACACCTTGAATTTGAACAGGTGATTCTTAAATACCTGAATCGTCTCAGCGATTATTTATTTGTTTTAAGCCGCTATACCGGCCATCAACTGAAAATAAAAGAAATCCCCTGGAAGCCAAGGGTTTAACCTTGCACTTACCTTATTTGATTTTTTCAATAACTCATTTCTTCTTCCAATTTTTAAGAAATCAGTATTTTACTTCTTACTTTAACAGCTGGTTTATCATAAAAAGATGATATTCATCGTTTAATTGTTTCAAAGAAAAGTAATCTATGAAGTTCAATCTCGTACTCCTTTTTTCCATTATAATCAATTCGCTTAATGGTTGCCAACCTGAACCTGTAAATCCCCCATCACCTCCAGGGCCTGTTGTACTGAAGGATACTACCATAAAAGATATTTCTTATGGTATAAACAGCAGCCAGAAATTAGACCTGGGATTACCGGCAAACAGAACTACTTCAACTCCACTGATAGTTGTAGTTCATGGTGGCGGATGGGCAACCGGCGATAAAAATGAATTGACCTGGTTATTGAATGGACTAAAACAAAGAGGCTTTGCCGTAGCAAATATTAATTACCGGCTTACATTGAACACACCTGATAATTACAAAATGCAGTTAGACGACCTGGATAGTGCTGTTCAATTTACAATGAGACAGGCTGCGGCCTATACGTTTAACGGACAGAAATTATACATCGTGGGGCATAGTGCAGGTGGTCATCTTTCTTTGTGTTATGCCTATACAAGAAATAGTGCAGGCAGAGTAAAAGCAGCCGGTTCTCTTGCAGGGCCAACGGATCTTTTCGCAATGTCTTATTACAATTTCAATATTTACAATCCAATTCTGGAACCCTTCCTTGGTGTTCCATTATTTCCTTCTTCCCCGGCCGCTACACAACGTTATAAGGATTGCAGTCCACAATACCAGGCTACTGCCAGTGTACCACCAACAATTTTCTTTCATGGAGATTTAGACATTGTTGTAAATCCCGACCAAAGTTCCGGTATGAATGCCAAACTGGGTATATTGGGAGTTAACAGAAAACTGGTTACTTATCCGCTTACTTTTCATGATTGGTGGACCGATGGCACAAAAACTGCCAATACGATGGATGAATTAAAATCCTGGTTCAATGTGCATCCCTGATTTGAAAAAGAGAAATCATTTTTTTTACTCAATCTTTCCATCCTTCATATGTAAGACCCGGTCACTTAATTGTGCCAGTTCTTCATTGTGGGTAACTATCAGAAAAGTTTGATTGAAATTTTTTCGCAGGTCAAAAAATAACTGGTGCAGTTCTTTTGCATTTGCTGAATCGAGGTTGCCGGTAGGCTCGTCAGCAAAAATAATATCCGGCTTATTGATCAAAGCCCTGGCTACTGCCACCCGCTGTTGTTCGCCACCGGAAAGCTGGTTGGGTTTATTTTCCATTCTGTCCGAGAGACCCAGCATAATTAGAAGTTTTTCTGCTTCACCTTGTACTTCACTCTTCCTTCTGCCGGCAAGCCAACCGGGAATGCATACATTTTCCAATGCAGTAAATTCTGGTAACAGGTGATGGAACTGGAAAACAAAACCAATATGTTTATTACGGAAAGCCGATAATTTTTTACCGGTAAGAGAACTTATTACCGTGTTGTTCATACTTACGGTTCCCTCGTCGGCCTTATCCAAAGTGCCTAAAATATGAAGCAATGTACTTTTTCCTGAACCGGAAGGGCCTACTATGGAAACAACTTCACCTTTTTGAATTTCCACCTCAACACCTTTCAGAACTTCGATCTTTCCGTATCTCTTTTGTATATTTTTCCCGGTAATCATGCAACAATAGTTCAATAATAAAATCAAATATCCTTAAATAAACCCATCCGGAAAACCATGGTTTTCAGTTCTGGCCGAAAATTTAGGAAAACCTTTAAAAAGAGGTTTAAAACTAAGGATTTGGAAAATTCGTTAATACAACTACATTTGCGGAAATTTTGGGGGTAACACAGTTCCCGAAAACCTTCCTGCCCGCTGGCAGGCAGGAGTCAAAAAAATTAAAATGTTGAGAGAATGTTTTGGACTTTAGAATTAGCCTCGTACCTCGAAGATGCTCCCTGGCCAGCAACCAAAGATGAGCTTATAGATTACTCCATCCGGTCTGGTGCGCCATTAGAAGTGGTTGAAAACCTACAGGAACTGGAAGATGAAGCCGGTGATGTTTATGAAACCATCGAAGATATCTGGCCTGATTATCCTACCCAGGATGATTTTCTTTTTAATGAAGACGAGTACTAATGCTTTTAAAATGTATTCATAAAAAAGCCTCCTTGCAGAGGCTTTTTTTATTTGTACTTACTGATCTATAGTGAATTTATCTTTTTTGCAGAAACCCTGTTAGTTAATCTTATACTTTCCCAGGTCAGAAAGATTCGTAATATTTATGAACTCCAGTTTGCCTTTATTCTCACCCTGGGCAACTTTTAAAAAGATATCCAGCGATTTCCAATAAGTATGATCCCTGTTTGTATCCAGCACCAGCAGATGTGACATGATGATATTACTGGCCATTTCCACTAATCTGCGGGCATGAAAATCAGTGTATTCATTATTGTTATGTTCTGTAATTTTTTTTACTGCTGCCTCATAGTCATTCGCCATTTCAACAATATAATTTCTGTAACCAAGCAGTTCTGGTTTTATATCCCTTTTCTCATATTCTCTCATTTGTGCCAGGTAACCTCCGGTTGTTACTCCACGTACTGCTGCTACCACCTGTAGTTGGGTAGTGCCTTCGTAAATGCTGGTGATACGGGCATCACGATAAATACGTTCAATCGGGTAATCCTTCATAAAGCCCGAACCACCATGTATCTGCAGTGAATCGTAAGCAACCTGGTTACATATTTCTGAAGACATCCCTTTTGACATTGGTGTATAAATATCAGCCAGTTTCTGATAGGCTTTGGACTCTGCTTTTTCTTCCTGCGACAGGCTTCTTTCTTTTGAAATATGCTCATAAGATTTATAAACATCCACAAACCGACCTGTTTCATATAATAAACTCCTGATAGCATCCACCTTTGCTTTCATTTTCGAAATCATTTCATACACAGCCGGAAACTTGATAATGCAACTTCCAAACTGTACCCTTTCGTTTGCATAAGCTACTGCTTCCCGATACGCAGCATCAGCAATGCCCACCGATTGTGCGGCTATGCCCAACCGTGCTCCATTCATTAATGCCATTACATATTTTATCAGGCCAAACTTTCTTTGTCCTACCAATTCTGCCGGTGCATTTTTAAAAACCAATTCGCAGGTAGGAGAACCGATGATGCCCAATTTGTGTTCAATCCTTCTTACGGTAACTGCATTGCTGTTACGATCGTAGATAAACATGGATAAACCCCGGCCATCAGCTGTGCCTTCTTCTGAGCGGGCCAGTACCAATGAAATGTTGCCATCCCCGTTGGTAATAAATCTTTTCACCCCATTTAAAATCCATTTGCCATCCACCAAGTTGGCTTTTAATTGAACTGCCTGTAGATCACTGCCAGCATCGGGTTCAGTCAAATCCATAGCAGCTGTTTCGCCTTTTGAAATGCGGGGTAAATATTTTTCTTGCTGTTCTTCATCGGCAAATTCATGAATGGTTTCTGCACAATCCTGTAAACCCCAAATATTCACAAAGCTGGCATCTGCCCTCGACACCATATCGGCTGCCATGATATATGGAATTATTGGAAAATTCAGTCCATTAAATTTCCTGGGTAAAGTAATTCCCATCAATCCGGCTTTTACAATTGCATCCAGATTTTTTTGAGTGCCACTTGCATATTCCACATGTCCATCAATCAGCTTAGGACCTTCTGCATCCACACCTTCGGCATTGGGTGCAATAATATTAGAGCAGATATCTCCAACAATTTCAAGCACCTGGTCATAACTATCCATGGCATCTTCAAAGTCCACCGGCGCATAATCAAACTTATCTTTCTCCGTGAAATTTCTTTCTTTAAGACTCACAATTTTTTTCATCATTGGATCGGTCAGATGAAACTTCAGTTCAGGTGTATCTAAATAAAAATTTCCCATGAAATTGTTTTTTTAATGACTCAATTATTACCAGGAAAATCTGGCAATTTATTTGATGTTTTTCTTATAATATTTTATCATCTTAGGCACTATGTCCTCAATATTTCCTTGTATAATATAATCAGCCAGTTTATTGATAGGTGCATTAGCATCGTTATTAATTGAAATGACGATAGCAGATTCCTGCATGCCGGCAATATGCTGAATCTGACCAGAGATTCCACAGGCAATATATAATTTGGGGCGAACGGTAAGACCGGTCTGACCAATCTGCCTTTCTTTATCAGCAAATCCTGCATCCACAGCAGCCCTTGATGCTCCCACTTCAGCACCAATTGCATGTGCCAGGTCATATAATAAATTGAAATTTTCTTTTGACCCTACTCCATATCCTCCTGCAATAATGATGGAAGAATTTTTTAAATTATTTTTTGAAGGTTCAATTTGTCTTTCAATAATCTTTACAATAAAATCTTCTTCTTTCAGGTACTTATTAATATCAAGGATAACAACATGGGCTTTCCCGCTGGCTGATATTATTTCTTTTTTCATCACTCCTTCCCTAACAGTTGCCATTTGTGGCCGGTGATCGGGATTTACAATGGTGGCAACGATATTTCCACCAAATGCAGGACGAATCTGGTACAGCAGGTTTTCATATTTTTTTCCGGCTTTCTTATCCTCGTAATCTCCTATTTCCAGGTTGGTACAATCTGCCGTTAATCCGCTATGCAGGGATGAAGAAATTCTTGGACCCAGGTCCCTGCCAATTGATGTGGCTCCCATCAAAACTATCTGAGGTTGTATTTCTTTAAACAAACCGACTGCAATGGCTGTATGTGTTAAAGTAGTATAAGGATAAAGCATTTCTCCTTCGGCCTTATAAATAGTTTCTACTCCGTATTTTGAAATTTCTTCTTCCACACCTTGCAGGTCATCACCAATCACCAGGGCTTCCAGGCTGCAGTTTAATTGCTTTGCCAAAGAATATCCTTTGGTCAGTAATTCAAAACTGACATCCTGGATTTTTCTTTCTTCAAATTCGCAATACACACATACATTGTTCATCTTGATATATTTTATTAACGTAAGAAAACAATATTTTCTAATTAACCGATTGTATGATTGGCAATGAGTTCCTGCATCAGCGATTCAATTTCCTCATCATTATTAGTATATAATTTGGAATCCTTGGCCTGAAAAACAATATTTTCCACCTGTCTTACTTTAGTTGGCGATCCGGCCAATCCAAGATCTGCAATATTGGAGTTTACATCCTTGGCACACCACTCTGTAATATTCAAATAGGGTTTTTCGGCATTAATGGCCAGGTAGTCGTCGGACTCATTGTGTTTTTCAGAAAGAGTGGAAGCCCGTTTAAATTTCATCAGCCTTTTAGCATTTCTTGGCCGGCAATCAGCGGCAGTGCTGTGTACAGTGATTAAAACGGGTAAAGAAGATTCTACCACTTCATAACCACGATCCAGTCTTCTTTTTACCTGGATGATATTTTCCTTAATAGAAACAATTTCTTCGCCATAGGTAATTTGTGGAATGCCCAGTTTTTCTGCCACTTGTGGCCCAACTTGGGCTGTGTCGCCATCAATTGCCTGTCGCCCCGCAAAAATTAAATTAAAATCACCTGTTTTTTTAATGGCACAAGCCAGTGCATAAGAAGTAGCCAGTGTATCAGAACCGGCAAATGCTTTATCGGTCAATAAAATGCCCTCGTCGGCACCTCGGTACATACCTTCCCGCAAAATTTCTGCGGCCCGCACCGGCCCCATGGTTAGTATGGAAATATGAGTATCCGGGTACCGGTCTTTGATTGTTAATGCTAATTCCAGCGCATTTAAATCTTCCGGATTAAAGATGGCAGGCAAGGCTGCACGGTTCACTGTTCCATCAGCCTTCATGGCGTCTTTACCCACATTTCGGGTGTCAGGAACCTGTTTTGCTAATACGATTATTCTGTACATGGGCAAAAAGTTGTTGAGATTTACAAACCTACCAAAGTATTAAAACTAAATACTGATATAAATCAGCCCGGCCAATGTTTAAAAACACCCGGCAAGGCCATTATGGTCATAAATCATTCAACAACAAGTTTCCGGCTGAGTATCGGGTATCCCAATGCGGTACAGCTTACATCTTATCAATCACCGCCTGGGTAACTCCGGTAAAACTGAAACCTCCATCATGAAAGAGGTTTTGCATGGTTACATATTTTGTATAATCGCTGAAGAGTGTAACGCAATAATTGGCACAATCTTCCCCGCTTGCATTGCCCAATGGGCTCATTTTCTCCGCATAAGAAAGAAAACCATCAAAGCCCTTTACGCCGCTGCCAGCAGTGGTACGGGTGGGAGATTGAGATACGGTATTGATTCTAACTTTTTTCTTATCCCCGTAATGATAACCGAAATTCCGGGTAATACTCTCCAGCAACGCTTTGGCATCCGCCATTTCGTTATAATCGGGGAAAACCCGTTGCGCAGCAATATAAGTTAATGCTACTACACTCCCCCATTCGTTTATCGCATCCAGATCCCAGGCTACTCTTAAAACCTTATGCAGGCTTAATGCAGAAATATCCATGGTTTTATGATTGTGAGTATAGCTGATATCTGTATAATGATGCCCTTTACGGACATTCATACTCATGCCAACAGAATGAAGGATAAAGTCAATTTTCCCTCCGAAATGTTTCATTGAATCAACAAACAAATGTTTAAGTTCTTCAAGGTGGGTTACATCAGCACCAATAACCGGTGCATCGCCACAGAGGGCTGAAAGTTTATTTATTTCACCCATTCGCAGCGCTACAGGTGCATTTGTTAATACTAATTGGGCTCCTTCTGCATAGCAGCTCAGGGCTGTTTTCCAAGCAATAGATTTTTCATCCAATGCACCGAAAATGATACCCTTTTTCCCTTTTAATAGATTTCCTGACATATCAGTTGGTTTTATGGCAGTAAAAATAAGGAGTTCTGTCGATTGGAATAAAAAATATAAAGAGGACTTATTTTTGCCATTCACAAAAAACTTATCAGAATTTCAGCAGTATCAGCACACCGGTAAAAAAAATCAGGCACCGGGTAATACCAGCCGGATAAAAAAGACAATTAAAAAAGTAAACACAAAAATCAGGGCAAAAATTACAAAAAGGAAAAAAAGAAATTTGGGAAAAGATGATGCTGGTTTAATTTTCCTGATAAGCCATTTATAGCAATAAGTTAAAGGCAACAGCGATAAAGAAATAATAATCAGTATGAGCAGTGCTTTTAGTTTCAATAGCAACGGTTGTACAAGTGAATAATTATAAATGAAAAATACATAATTTTTACCGCCGCCATTGCAAATTTTTTGCCGGAGATTGAGCCTCGTTTACCAAGACTCTTTAACTTTACAAAAATCATAATTAATTAAATAATTCATAACGAATGGATTTTAAGACAATAATAACCGGCTCAGGCTGTTTCATTCCGCCAGTAATAAAATTAAACCAGGACTTTGCCAAACAGGAATTTTTTAATGACGATTCAACACCGATTACAACCCCCACAACAGATATAGTAGAAAAGTTTCAGCAAATTACCGGTATCGAAGAAAGACGTTATGCGGCTGATGAGATGAACTCTTCTGAGATGGCTACTATTGCCGCTAAACTTGCTATTGAAGACAGTGGTATTAACCC
>JBARSW010000512.1:0-6444 GCA_049644925.1 Chitinophagaceae bacterium
GGTGTTACAAAATCAAAAACATCTTCTTTCCACTGCCCATACCAATCTTCCCACCCGGTGTTCCAGCCTTCAACCAACACTCCCTCTATTCCATTCTTTGCTGCAAAGTCAATATATTTTTTTACGTTAGCGGTTGTAGCACCATGTTTTCCATGCGGGGTTAATACAGATCCTTTCTGTGTACTACCATAATCCCACCTCGATTTATCTACATGCAGTTCCCACCATACACCTATCATCTTCTGTGGTTTTATCCAGGACTCATCAGCAATTTTTGAAGGTTCGTTCAGATTCAAAATCATTTTTGAGGCTAATATTTCTGTGGCTTTGTCACTTACAATAATTGTACGCCAGGGTGTTTTAGCAGGTGCCTGTAAATAAGCTTTATTACCTACGGCATCTGGTACAAGATGTGAACTGAAAGTGTTGGTTGATTTATCCAGTAATAAGTTCATAGCCGGATAATTAACCAGTGCCGCTTCATGAATATTTATATACAGCCCATCGGCAGATTTCATCATCAATGGTGTTTGCACTCCATTTTTACCAAAGGATGTTTTGCCATGTATTTCCTGTGCAGCACCGCCACCGGATGCATCTACCCCACTTAGATTTGTATTATAATATGCAAATTCATTGGTGTCATAATCACCGGGTATCCAGAAAGCTTTATGATCGCCACTCATGGCGAATTGTGTTAGTTCATCCTCAACAATAAAATGATTTAGTTTATCCTGCTGTGGAAATAAATAACGGAACCCGACTCCATCATTAAAAATTTTAAATTCAATTTCAAGAATGATACCCGAACCGGAGCGGTCAAGTAGCTTTAAAACCATTTTCCTGTAATTATTACGGATGGTGCTTACTTCTCCCCATACAGGTTTCCATGTTTCATCTGTAACTGATGAATCCACACCCGATAAATTAAACTGTGTAAGTGAAACTTTTGGTGAACTAAATTTCATTCCAAGAACTGAGGGAGAAATAATTGTTTTCCCTTTATAAAAAAAATGATAAACTAATTCTCCATTGGTGCGGTGAAGTACACCTAATTGTACATTCCCGTCGGGGGAACTGATATTAATTGTCTGGTCGGCATTTGCCAACTTAACGAGCCCGGTAAGTGTAAGGGCAATCAGCAATCGCTTTAAAAACATGGTAGAAATTTAAAATGAAGGTACTGCTTTTGTGTAAAAAGTACACATACTGCTTATCGCTTTTCAAACAACCACCAGAAACGCTTACGGGGCATGACCCGGAAATTTGTTTTGATATAACTACTGATATGATCCATTGCCTCATCCACATCGTCTGTAACCAGGACCAATTTTAAATCATGGGTTGCAACGGTGCCTTCTTTTATCATAGTCTCAATATATTTTAATAAAGGCTGATGATATTCCTTTCCGAACAATACAACCGGAAAATCAGTAATAGTATCTGTTTGCATCAAAGTAAGGGTTTCAAAAAGTTCGTCGAGGGTTCCAAATCCTCCCGGCATAATTATAAACGCATAAGAGTATTTTACCAATAATACTTTTCTTACAAAAAAATGTTCGAAGGTTACAGACTTATGCAGGTATGGATTTTCTTTTTGTTCAAAGGGTAATTGAATATTTAATCCCACAGATTGTCCGCCATTTTCAAATGCTCCCCTGTTAGCGGCTTCCATTATTCCGGGGCCTCCGCCGGTCATGGTGGTTAGTCCCAATTTGGCAATTCTTTTTCCAAACTCCCTGGCAATTATATAATATTTATTATCCTCTTTAAAACGGGCAGAACCAAAAACAGTAATACATGGTCTCATAAAGTGCAACTTCCTGAAGCCCCTTATAAACTGTTTTAATACCCGCCACGCAAAAAGTAATTCATAACCCCTGCTTTTAGGCCCTTCAAGAAATACATGTTGCTTTGGTGGGATAATGGCTTTGGGCTTATTGCGATAATTTATTTTTCTAAGGTGCTTTTTTCGGTATTTAATCGGTGCCATATATATTGTAAATTGCCTGCTAATTAAACCGTAAAAGTAATGCGAATTATTTCATATAATGTTAACGGCATTCGTGCCGCCATAAAAAAGGGGTTTATTGACTGGCTGAAGACAAATCCGGCTGATGTGATTTGTGTGCAGGAAACAAAAGCCGTGCAGGGCGATGTGGATATTAAACAGTTTGAAGCCCTCGGCTATCATCATTATTGGTTTAGTGCACAAAAAAAAGGATATAGTGGCGTGGCTATCTTCAGCAAGATAAAAGCTGATAAGGTGAAATATGGTTGTGGTTTCCCCGGTACCGATGATGAAGGCCGTGTGGTACAGGTTGATTTTGGCGATGTGCGGCTGATTAATGCTTACTTTCCCAGCGGCACAAGTGGCGATGAAAGGCAGCAGTTTAAATATGTGTGGCTCAATGATTTTTTTGCTTACCTGGATAAACTGAAAAAGAAATATTCGAAATTGATTCTTTGCGGCGACTATAATATTGCACATAAAGAAATTGACATACACGACCCGAAGGGAAATAAAAACTCTTCCGGCTTTTTGCCAGAAGAAAGGGAATGGATGACAAAATTTTTAGAAAGCGGCTGGAGTGATACGTTCCGGGAGTTTCATCCGGAACCACATCGTTATAGTTGGTGGAGCCAGCGTTTTCCAACTGTCCGGTTAAATAATAAAGGCTGGAGAATTGATTATATTAATGTAACGACCCCTTTGCAAAAGCAACTTATCAATGCAGATATATTTCCGGATGTAAAACATAGTGATCATTGTCCGGTGTATTTAGATATTGAAATTTAATAGTTGAAAAAAATCCGTAAAATGATTATCTACAACGTAACTACAAAAGTTGATTACTCCATTGCAGATGCATGGCTGCAATGGTTAAAAGAAGAACACATCCCGGAAATTATACAAACCGGGTGTTTTAATCATGCCACCGTTTTACAACTGCTTGAAACAGATGAATCAGAAGGGCCAACCTATGCCATTCAATACCATGCAGACAGCAAAGCCCTTTACAACCGGTATATACGGGAGTATGCGGACGAAAAAAGAAAAAAAGCCCAAGCTAAATGGGCAGATAAATTCATCTCTTTTCGTTCTGTAATGCAGGTTGTGCATTGAGTGTGCAAAAGAAATAATTTTTTACCGCCTTTGGCGGGACAGTTGTATATTCCTTTCAAACCCTTTACAGACAAGGATTACAGACAAAATCGCTGAAACCATTAACAGGCAAGGGTTTCAGCGATTTTGCTTTTTCAAATTACTATTTTTTCGCATTTGCTATTGGCTCAAAACCTTGTCTGGTGCGGTTTCGGTCAGTTTTCAAAAAGAAAGAACAAAAGAAAATAATTTTGCCGGAATTAAAAAGCGTATAAATTTGTTGACGTTATAATAAACACCAAAAAATATTTAAAATGAACAAAGCAGAATTAATTGCAAAGGTTGCCGATGATGCCGGTATTACAAAAACACAAGCCAATGCTTCACTGGATTCTTTTATTGAAGCAGTTACTAAAACCTTGAAAGGTGGCGGAAAAGTTACATTAGTTGGTTTTGGAACTTTCACAGTATCAAAAAGAGCTGCCCGTAATGGCCGCAACCCGCAAACTGGCGAAGTAATAAAAATTAAGGCAAGAAAAGTTGCCCGTTTTAAAGCAGGAAAAGAACTTGCCGGTAAGTTGTAATCCGATAACTTTGGGACAGATACTTTAAACGAATTTAGAAGCTCCGCCCCGCTTTTGGCGGGTGGAGTTTTTTTATCAACACACATAATTTTGTATCAATAATTTAAAATAAATAGTATGGGAAGAGGAGACAAAAAAACGGCTAAAGGAAAACGATTCAAAGGTTCTTTTGGTAAAACCAGGCCGGCAAAAAAAGTTGCAGTAAAAAAGAAAGCGGCAAAAAAACCTGAGTAGGAAAGAAATATTTTCAAAAGATAAAAGGGTGACAATTTAGTTCTGTCACTCTTTTTTTATAGATAATTAAGCAATGAATCCAGAAAGCGGTATTATTTTTTCTGCATCAACTGGTCCCTTTCTTCTGCTACAACATTCAGCATGCTTTCCAGTTCTCCAATTCTCTTTAACTGGCTTTCCAGTTTTTTATTGGCATCAGCCATTACCTGCATATCATTATTCAACTCCTCAAGATAAGCCACTCTTTTTTGCAATTGCTGGCGTTGAAAGTTAGCTTCTTTCAGTTTGTCTTCTGTTTCCGTTAATTCCTCCAAAAGCTGCTTGTTTTCAGTATTAGCAGCCTGGTACCTTTTTTTCTGCTCCTCAAAATCCTGTGTAATTCTGAAATAACTCTCCTTCATATCTTCAAATTCAATACTCATCCTGCGAGAAGAATTTAACTGGCTTTCCAGTTTCTGAATTTTATCCTGCAGCACATTGAATTCTCCGTATGCGCTGTCAATCATCGAATTCATTTCCGTTGATAATTGCTCTTTCTGCCTTATATTAAAAATTTCCTTTTCTTTTTGGGAAAGTTGAAAACGGAGTTCCTCTATCTTGAAATTAAGTTCCTCATTATTCCTTAATATTTCATGTTGCTTTTCTTCTGTGTCTTTCACAATATCTATCTGGCTCAGCAATTGGTTTACTTTTTCATTATGCTCCAGCAGACTTTTTTGTGCTTGTCTTAATTGAAAAACTAAATCTGGCTTTTCCCCGGTTTGCTGCGAAACTGATTGACGCAACTGTTCTATTTCAACCTTCAGTTCTTTATTAAGCTTCCTCATTTCATCTGCTTCAATACCGTTGATTTCATTACTATCCTCAGTTTCACTCAACCGCTTTTTTAATATTTCAATTTGATTATCTCTTGCTTCAATATCATTAAAATATTTAAACTTCCAGGCTTCCATTTCCTTTTTAGGCTTACCGGATGCTTCCAGCATTGTAGCCTTTAAAGAACGGTTACTGGTAATAAAAAAATGAATTACCACTCCAAGTGTGACAGCACCTGACATCAGCACAATAATCTCCAGGATTGTAATGGAAAGTTGGTTGCCCATAAATAATAAAAGAAATCTGAAACTATTAAAAAAATGGAATAATAAGAATTAATAGTTTTTCATAGGTGGAGAAGTGTTTACACTGCAAGATAGTAGTTACTGTAGATTAAAAAATAGGAAAACTACTTAGGAATTATCCCCTAACAAGGGTTCCTACCTTATCACCGGTTACTACCCTGCGCAGGTTTCCTTCCTTGTTCATATTAAAAACAATAATGGGTAAATTATTTTCCTGGCAAAGTGTAAAAGCAGTCATATCCATTACCCTCAGGTTATTGGTAAGACACTCCTGGTAGGTAATGATATTAAATTTTGTGGCAGTTTTGTCTTTTTCAGGGTCGGCATTGTAAATGCCATCAACCCTGGTTCCTTTTAAAATAACATCTGCATTTATTTCTATTGCCCTAAGAGAACCTGCTGTATCAGTTGTAAAATATGGATTACCTGTGCCGGCTCCAAAAATCACCACCCTGCCTTTTTCAAGATGACGAATGGCTCTTCTGCGAATATATGGCTCTGCAATCTGCTCCATTTTAATGGCACTTTGCAAACGGGTATAAATTCCAACCCTTTCCAGGCCAGCCTGAACAGCCATGCCATTTATTACAGTGGCAAGCATACCCATATAAT
Organism: Chitinophagaceae bacterium; assembly: GCA_049644925.1. GTDB lineage: Bacteria > Bacteroidota > Bacteroidia > Chitinophagales > Chitinophagaceae > JJ008. The sequence continues at coordinate 5,658 of JBARSW010000512.1, forward strand.
CCCCATGTGCCCTTTCTATCCCGGTGTCTGCCTCGTTCATACCCCTGTATATATTTCCACCACCAATTACAATGGCAACCTGCACCCCCAGTTCAATCACAGATTTAATATCATGAGCATATTGATTTATTACATCTGTATCAAAACCAAAACTTTTATCGCCCATTAAAGCTTCACCGGAAAGTTTGAGGAGAATGCGTTTGTATTTTGGTAACATGCTGGGGGGAGTTTCCAGGCGAAGATAAGGCTTTTGATTATTGTTTTATGGCTTTAAGACTGTATACCATTGGCAACTTACCTTCCATTCCACCGATTTGCCATTTTCCATTTTCTGTTTCCACCATATTTCTGAAACAGGAATAAGGTGAGTACATATGCTCATTAAAAAATTCAATCTGTAACCCCGCACTTATCAATGCATTTAATATTTCACTAATGCTGTGATTCCATCCATACTCCTTTCCCTTAATGTCAGCATTACGGTCAGTGTATGTTCCTTCATTTTCCACAACAATCACATCCTTATTCTCATAACTATATTTAATGTGTGTAAAATCATCATCAAACATCCATAATACAGGGTGAAAATCTGCCATATAAAACATCCCCCCAGGTTTTAGCCTTTCAGCTATCATAGCAGCCCAGGGTTTCAATTCAGGCAACCAGCCAATTGTTCCATAACTGGTAAAAACAATATCAAATAAATCACTTACATAATCTGAAGTATCATACACATTACAGCATACAAAACTTGCGGAAAGCCCAAGTTCATTATTTAGCTTTTTTG
>JBARSW010000513.1:0-9316 GCA_049644925.1 Chitinophagaceae bacterium
GTATTGATGCCTTGAGTACAGAAACTGCTGAAGTAATATTTGGCCCCGGGTCTCTTATATATGGTAGTGATGCCATTGGAGGCGTTATGGATTTTCATACATTGGAAGCCCGTTTTTTAAAAGTACCTCCTGCGGGAGAAGCAGGTAAAAAAATACTGGTAAGGGGAAATCTACTCGGACGCTATTCATCAGCAAATAAAGAAAACACCCTGCATGCCGATATTAACCTTGGTTGGAAAAAATGGTCATTGTTATCATCCCTTTCTTATAGCAAATTCGACGATTTAAAAATGGGAAAAATTGGGGGGCAGGACAGCTATCTGAGACCAGAGTACGTAGAAAGAATAAATAACAAGGACAGCATTTTGAAAAACAGTGACTTCCGCATTCAACGCTTCAGCGGTTATGACCAGTTGAATTTTTTACAAAAAATACGGTTCAGACCAAATGAGCATTGGGATTTACAATACAGTTTTGCGCATGCAAAAACAGGCGATGCCCCTAGATACGACCGATTGATTCAATACCGAAACGGAGCGTTACGTTTTGCAGAATGGTATTATGGCCCCATGCTATGGAATATGCATAATCTGCAGATTTTACATTCAAAAAAAACAAGTTTGTATGATGATGCCCGGCTAACAGTGGCCTACCAGGATTATGAAGAAAGCCGAATTGACCGCACAAGAGCTAATAACAATCGTAACCGGCAAGTAGAATTGGTTGATGCCATCAGTGCAAATTGGGATGCAACAAAAAATGTTGGCAAAGCCAGCCTGCCGGGTAGGCAGGGCCAGTTGTTTTACGGACTTGAATATGTGCACAACAAAGTGGGCTCATTTGGTGAAAGAACCAATATCAGTACAAATGCTGTAACACCAATGGTAAGCCGTTACCCCGATGGCAGCACCTTGAGTACGGCTGGTATTTATGGCAGCTACAAAGTAAACCTTCACCCTAAAATATCATTGACAACAGGTTTACGATATAGCTTCAATACACTGGATGCTACTTTCGACACTACATTCATCAAATTCCCATACAAGAATGCAAAACTGAGAGACGGGGCCTTCACAGGCAACGCAGGACTTGTATTTCGTCCGGCAGAAGGCTGGCAATTGAATGGGAATATCTCTACCGGTTACCGCATGCCCAATGTAGATGATATTGGCAAACTGTTTGAAAGTGTGCCAGGAAACATCACGGTTCCTAATCCGGATTTAATTCCAGAATATGCCTGGAATTTTGAATTGGGTGTTGTTAAAAACATTCCCAATAGATTTCGGATAGAACTTAATCTGTTTCACACTATTTTAAATGATGCCATTGTCCGCCGCTTTTCAACTTTCAATGGACAGGATAGTATTTTGTTCAATGGCATATTAAGTCAGGTGGAAAAATTACAAAATGTAGGGAAAGCAACCGTTTCCGGTTTCCAGGTAAGTGCAGAGATTTTTTTTACCAAAGGATTATCGCTGCAAACTCATGCCAATTGGATAACAGGAAAAGAAACGGACGATGTAAAAAATGAACAGGTTCCACTTCGTCATGCACCGCCATTTTATGGAAGCACTTTATTGCGGTACCGCATGAATAAACTGTTTTTGGAAGCATCCGCTCAATATAATAGTGAGATAACGAATGCAGATCTGGCACCATCTGAACAGATTAAAACAGATATTTATGCAAAAGACGCTAATGGTAAACCATACTCTCCGGGCTGGTACACTTTAAACCTGAAAGCTTCCTATCAATTAATAAAAAATCTGCAGATAACAACAGGGTGGGAAAATATTACCAATCAACGATATCGTTCTTATTCCTCCGGAATTGTTGCTGCTGGTTCTAATTTTATTATTTCCTTGAGAGTATCATTATAGAAAAAAGGAGGTTTGTAATAATGCAAGCCTCTTTTTTTTAAAGAAGGAGCAAGAAAATTACTTAAAAGATTCATTTGCATATTATTGCCTCCTCAAAATAGCTTTTCTCAATTCTCTTTACTGGAGACAACGCCAAATTGTACGTATTATCCCTGTACTCATTTACCCAAAAGCGATAAAAAAGGTCTGAATTTTTACATTTCTATGCAGCAACTTATCCAATAAATTGTCTAAATTACAGGCAACCTAAGGAAATTATGACTGAGGAAGCCCTGATAAATGGTTGTTTGAAGAATGATGCAATATCCCAGCGGGAATTGTACAATCGTTACAGTCCTAAAATGCTGGCAGTTTGTTATCGTTTTGCTCATAACCGGGAAGATGCGGAGGATATGTTGCAGGAAGGTTTTATAAAGGTTTTTCTGCAAATTCACTCATTTGAAAACAGGGGAGCATTTGAAGGCTGGATAAGAAGAATTGTAGTGCACACCTGTATAAATATTCTTAAAAAGAATAAAAAATTCAATGAGAGTGTAGATCTTATTCATGCCACTGGATTGCAGATAAGAGAAGAAAGTGTACCGGCAATTATTCAGGCAAAACAGGTGGTGGAATGTATCAGGTTATTACCCATTGGCTACAGAACAGTATTGAATCTTTATGCGATCGAAGGATATAGCCACCGGGAAATAGCTCATATGCTGGATATTGAAGAAAGCACCAGCCGTAGTCAATATACCAGGGCAAAGGCAATGCTGGAAGATATTTTAATTCGTAAAAGGATATTACATAAACCAAAACAAGAAAAAGATTGGCTGGCAGCTGTTGGCCAACGTTAATGAACGTACCCTGCTTACCGTCAGGCAGATTAAATTGACGACTGGTTATGGAGAAGAATATTAATAACAGAGATTTTGAACAGTTTGTACAAAAGAATGCAGACCAATACAGGATGTTTCCTTCTGAAAGGGTGTGGACAGGCATTCATAAATCAATTCACTCACGGAGAAAATGGTATGGTGCCGGACTCGCTTTATTATTATTTACAGCATCAACAGTTACCCTGGTAATGCTGAATACTACAGGTAAAAAATCAACAATTGCCACTACCCTTAACCTTCCACAAAAAGAACAAACAACAACAACAGAGAAAGTATCACAAAACATTGCAATAGTTGCACCGGTGAAACCAATAGCAAACACGAATTCTTCCGGTAATAATTTAATGGGCAACTTAAAAAACAATAATTTGTTTTTATCTGATCTGGCAATTGAAAGAATTAATAATAACATCCCTTCAGTAACACCTGTTGTTATTACAAACAATACTGATGAAACAGAATTGACCGCTTCGCAGCCGCCTGTAAAATCAAATGTGGTATCAGCCAGAAATAAGGCTATTACTTCATTAATAGCAGAGAAAATACAAATTGTTCAGGTTGAACCAAAACAAAGTGCAATACAAGTAATAAACAGAACTACTGCTGAACCTGAACCGGTTTCTGAAAAAAATGTTATTGCAAGTGCAAGTCACAACCTATCTCCATACACCATCGAAAGTGTTCTTAACACTTACAAGTATGTCAGAAAACCCAAGAAGCTCTCCTGGCAAATTTTTGTTACCCCAACCGTGAGTTACAGGGAATTAAAGGAGAATAAACCTTTCCTTAATGCTGCGAGAACCGGTTCAGCAAATACATCTAATTCTGTGTTTACTTATACTCCTGATATTAATAGTATCGTTACTCATAAACCCGACATCGGTTTTCAAATAGGATTTTCAGCAGGTTATCCACTTACCAGGGATTTAAAAATTACTACCGGGCTTCAGTTCAATGTTAGTAAATATGACATAAAAGCTTATAATGCCCCAAGTGAGGTTGCTACTATTGCACTTAACACTTCCTCAGGCGTTAACAATTCCGTTTCTACTTATACAAATTACAGGAATATAGGCGGATACAAAGCAGATTGGTTGCGCAACCTTTATTTCTCTGCTTCAGTACCTGTAGGTCTGGAGTTGAAATTAACCGGAAACAAAAAATCTTATATAGGGGTAGGTGCATCTGTGCAGCCAACTTATGTTTTAGGCAACCGGGCTTACCTTATTTCTACAGATTACAAAAACTATGCAGAATTTCCTTCTTTAACCCGCAAATGGAATATTAATACTGGGTTTGAAATGTTTGCCATGACAACAATTGGTAATGTTAAATGGAGAATTGGTCCGCAGGTTCGTTACCAGGCAATGTCAAGCTTTGTAGAAAAATATCCGATAAAAGAACATCTTTTTGACTTTGGTTTAAAATTGGGCATTATGCTCAAGTAATACTAATGCTAACTGCTGACTCCTGCTTTTTGAAGGATACAAAAAAAGTCCCCTCATCGTTTACATGACGGGACTTTTTATTTACCCCATTACATTTCTGTTTCTTCAACATAGTTTTTCTGTTAATTTTATAACTTGAATTAAACAAATGAGCCGATTATTTAATAAACATCTGATACTATTTTCTTCCCTGCTTCTGATTGCATTTTCTTGCAAAACCAAACAAAAAGAAGAAGCCAAAAAGTATATTTCAGTTTTGTCGATAATTGAAAAACAAGTGGCACATATTGATACATCCTTGTACTCAATTCAGAAAATTATCGTGACTGATAGTATTCACAGCGATACAACTTATATCGCCAGAGAAGATTTCAGAACGGCTGCAAAAGATTTTCTTGATATTCCAGATCTTTCACAACAAAATGTTGCCAATCGTTTTAAAGCAGAAACCCGGTTTGATTCGCTGATACAAAGAGTAATCATAACTTATTCTCCGGTTAATCCAAAAATAGAAGAAATTCAAAAACAAGAGCTGCTTGTAAGTCAGGAACTGATGCCCGATAGCACCAATAAGGTTACCAATATTATTATCGAAAAAATTAAGAATAACCGGGAGGGTTTTTGGAGTCAGAAAATGCTTTGGCGAACAGATAAGAGTTTTTTAATAATTACTACTACACAAAAACCTGGTGAACCCGAAAAAATAACAACAGTTAAAGTTGTTTGGAATGAAGAGTAATGCCGCTGATAAGAAAAATAGATCAAAATTTATTTCGATGCTTATTGTATGCCAGTTTTTCTGCACCATTCTGAACTTTAGATTCAGTACAAGTTAATAATACTATGGAGATGATATAAAGCATAAAAAATGAATGCATCAGAATTTCAACTAATTGCCACAAACATTCCCCGACTTCCTGGCATATACAAATACTTTGATGATGAAGGTGAACTTATTTATGTAGGCAAAGCAAAACATTTGCATAAAAGAGTTAGTTCTTACTTTACTAAAAACCTGACAAGTTATAAAACGCATGAGCTGGTAAAACGAATTGCCCGCATTGAATTCACCATTGTTAACTCCGAACAAGATGCCTTTTTACTGGAGAATACTCTGATAAAACAATTTCAGCCAAGATACAATATCAACCTGAAAGATGACAAGACCTATCCCTTTATTGTCATCAAAAAAGAACCATTTCCCCGGGTTTTTCTTACCCGGAATAAATTGCAGGATGGCGCTGAATACCTCGGCCCCTACACCTCTGTTAAAAAAGTAAAAGAGTTACTTGAATTTATTAAACAGACAATCCAACTCCGCAATTGTACCTTAAACCTATCCGATAAAAATATAGCCAACCGGAAATTTAAAGTTTGCCTGGAATATCACATTGGGAATTGCAAAGGCCCTTGCGAAGGAAAACAAACCGCTGAAGATTATGCAACAAACCTTGCACAAATCAAAAACCTTCTCCGGGGCAATTTGTCGCCTGTAATTCGACATTTCAATAATGAAATGAAAGAATATGCTTCCATTCTTGATTTTGAAAAAGCTGAATTGGTTAAAAGGAAAATTGAATTCCTGGATAATTATCAGTCAAGATCAGTTGTAGCCAATGTGAAAACAGGAAATTCAGATATTTTCTCTTTTTTAAAAGAAAAAGAAAATTCATGGATTAACTTCCTGATGGTTCGAAACGGGGCTATCATACAAACACATACTACCGGAGTAGAAACACATTTGGACGAAACACCTGAAGAGATATTGGTTTTTACAATAAACCGGTTGAGGAATACCTTTAATAGTGATGCAAAGGAAATAATTGTTCCTTTTCCGATAGATTATCCAGACCGTGAAGTTGTTGTTACGGTGCCTAAAAGTGGTGACCGAAAAAAACTACTTGAATTATCAGAAAAAAATGTTGTTCATTATTATGATGAACTTAAGAATAAAGAACGGCTTCATTTGAATATAAAAAGCACTGATAAATTAAAATTACTGGAGCAATTACAAAAAGATCTGCAGCTTCAGCAATTGCCTGTTCATATTGAATGTTTTGACAACTCCAACTTCCAGGGAAGCTATCCCGTTTCCGCAATGGTTTGCTTTAAAAATGGTGAGCCAAGTAAAAAAGATTATCGTCACTTCAATGTTAAAACCGTTGACGGAATAAATGACTTCGCTACTATGAAAGAAGCCGTTTACAGGCGATATAAGCGACTAAAAGAGGAAGAAAAGGAATTTCCCCAATTAGTGATCATTGATGGTGGTAAAGGGCAGCTTAGCGCCGCTCTGGATGCTTTGAAGGAACTTGAACTGGCAGGAAAAACGACTTTAATAGGATTGGCAAAGAATGTAGAAGAAATATTTTTTACAGGCGACACTGCCTCACTCAAGCTTCCCTATAATAGTAGTGAACTAAAATTTATCCGCAGGATAAGAGATGAAGTTCATCGTTATGGCATTAGTTTCCACCGGAAAAAAAGAAGTAAGGGAACTTTCAAAAATGAGCTGGAAGAAATTGATGGTATTGGCAAAGCAACAGCAGATTTACTGCTAAAAGAATTTCGGTCAATAAAGAATATTAATCAGGCGTCAAAAGAACAATTGAAAAATCTGATTGGGGAAGCAAAATCTGCCATTATCTTAACTTATTTCAGAGGGAAAAATAACTGATAGAATCATTGGAGATTGTAAAAAGATTCATTGTATTTAGGGCAAAAAAAATGGGGCCGGAATAGAAATTCAGCCCCGTTTTTAAAATCCAATATCCTATGAAAAACCATGACGAAAGTACAACATTATTTCAATTTTCCTATAGGACTTTTACGATTTTTAAAACTTTTTTTACGATGAAATTCAAATTCTTATAAAAAAATGAGCTTCATTTCTGAAGCTCATTAACGATGTTTAAACCATGAACATATTAATTAATACGACCAAAGGTCTTGTTCGAAACTGAACATTTTCTCTTTAATGTTATCTCCTTCCAATAAAGCCAGAATCGGGTCTTTAATGTAACCTCTAATCATTTTATTTGAAGGATTATCAAGCGTTGATTTTACAATATAACTGCTGAACATACGACTTTCAAAAAGCTCTTCCCAAGTCATTCTGCTCTGACCCATATTTTTTGGGTTATATACTTCTGCTTTTGCAAGTGTAGCTCTCAAATCGGGGTAATAAACCCAGAATAAAGAAGATGTACCTCTTTCTCTTGTTGTATTTGGGTAATACTCAGTTTTTAAAATCCCAATTCCAAGAATACGTACAAACATCCGGCTTGACTCACGGTCAAATACCCATTCTTCCTTTAACCGGAGTTTTGTAACTGTTTTAGGATCAAAACTTTGCCTTGTAACTACATATCCAACAACTTTGTCAATTTGTTTAATATCATATTCTGCAACTGTATCCACTCTTCCCTGAGTCTTTTGCTGTATATCTGCAACTGTCATAGGCGTTGTAAACCTATCGTCTTCAAAAGCAGTGACATCACCAGCGTTTACAGCTTTCAACAACATGTTTACAAACATCTGGCTTCCATTATCATCAGTAGCTTCATATTGGAAAACACGGTTGATCTTTTCTCTTAAATCCAGTTCACGCCATACTTTCTCGGCAAATAAAGCATCATCCCATCTCAAATGTTCATAAGGCAATGGTGTCCTTGATGTAAGATTTGATTTATCAAAAGCATTGTCATTACGCAATGACTTTTTTATTGAGTTGTCAACACTGGAAGTATCGTATTTGATCGGCAGGTTCGCATACGGATCGTAATTAACTGGCTGGGTATTATTATTATTCTGTTGCTGCCCTCTGCCAGAAGTGTCTGTATTGTTCGCTGGTTGATTGTTATTCCTTCTGCGGGGAGTACGCTGTGCTGAAGCATCTCCTGCTAAAAGAGAAACAATCGTAAAACAGATTCCGAATTTTAAAATATTCATTTTCATGTCACACTTATTTGATATAGTAAACGAGTGAAGGGGCATTTGTAGTACGTCCATCCGGACCTTTTACCCTAATATTATCTATTGTAACCATTCTTCCTGCCTGCACATGCTGGTTTATTGCATTTCTTACAGCACCAGCAAAAGCGGCTCCCTGTGCAGGAATTGAAACAATATCATCATCAGTATCGCAGGTAAAGGTGTAGCTTATAACATCATAATTAAGTTCAAAAGGGAAGTTTTTAATCCCAGCTCCTACTCCACCCTGAGCTTTAAAAGCTCCAGCTGCAATATTTGCTCCACTGGGCTGATTCCCAACATAAGCCTGGGCTTCGGGTATTGTACGAACCCTGAATTGTCCTGCACCCGCTACCTTTCCATCTACTGACACTGTTATGGTAGTATTATCATTTACCTGGTTCACCCTGGCAATATATTTTCCATTTCCAACTCTTGTTAATGAACCCGAACTGATAACAGCATTTACTTTATCATCGCCACCACCACTGGCAGCAATTGTTACCGGATTATCTACGCCGATATAAAGTACATTCATTTTATCCAATGCTATTGATGCATTGGCAGAACCCACGGTATATTCAACAGTTACTTCCTGAACTTCATTTTTACCGGTTGTCTGATTAAAGAAACTGATTCTTACTGGCACACTATGAGAACCAACTCCACCTGCCTGAGCTTTATAAAGTGCATATCCTTCCGCTCCAATTGGAATCGTTGATCCACCAATTGAAATAACCGGTACAGATGATTTGCTGAACGCACCAATACCTGCTTTTATTTCCAGCTCTTGTCCGGGCATCAGGTAATTAGAGTTTTGACCAACTATTGCAGCATAAGAATCAAATATCACTTTTACTTCACCCACTTTCTGATGACAATAAGTAACCACTTTATTTTCTGCAGTTTTAATATCATTCTGAAATTTACTAAGAATGGTCAATCCAGCTACTGTTGGAACCATATGAAAATATGACACTTCCCATGCTTTCGTTTTTCCATCCTGACCGGGAGGGTTGGAAATATCTATATTTAAAGATTCTTTAAATTCTAACCGGATAGAAGTATCTATTTTAAAAATATCTTCTTTGTACTTGGTTAGCGCTGCCAGTAATTTTTTACCCTCACCTTCTTT
>JBARSW010000514.1:0-3346 GCA_049644925.1 Chitinophagaceae bacterium
TATTTTATAGAAAAGGAAATGTTAGAAGTGGTCTGTTCCCTAATGACTCTTATGGCAAAGGAACAGTAAATGAATTTATTGACTATGGCGGCAAAGGCGGCGTTACTTATAAAATAGATGGACGAAATTATATTTATGCCAATGCTTCTTATCAGACAAGAGCACCCTATTTTGAAAATATTTATGTATCACCCCGTACCAGAAATGCACAGCAGGCCGATCTGAAAAGTGAAACAATCCAAACAGGAGAAGCTGGCTATATCATGAATGCACCTAAATTCAAAATCAGGTTGGGTGGTTATTATACTCATTTCTCTGATGGAATGGATGTAATGTCTTTTTATCATGATTCCTATCAGAATTTTGTTAACTATTCTATCAGCGGAATTGATAAACTTCATTTTGGAGGAGAATTTGGAATAGAAGCGAAAGTAACACCTACCATCACCCTGAATGCCGCTGCAGCTTTGGGTCGGTATTATTATGACAGTAAACAAAATGCAGTAATTACTGTAGACAACAGTGCATCTGTATTAGGTCAGCAAATTATTTATGCGGAAAATTTCCGGATTCCTTCCACTCCAATGGAAGCTTATAGTTTTGGCGTATCTTACCGTTCACCAAAATTCTGGTTCATTTCACTTACCGGAAATTATTTTGATCAATCTTATCTGAGTTTTAATCCGCTTCGTCGTACATGGGATGCATTGAAATATGTAGCTCCCGGTTCTGATGGCTATAGCCAGATTTTTGATCAGACAAAATTTGATGCGAATTACACAGTTGATTTCTTTGGCGGTTATTCATTGAAACTTCCAGCTGATTTTGAAGTAAATAAGAAGCCAACATTCCTGGTATTTAATCTGGGTGTAAATAATATTCTTAACAATAAGGATATTGTTACAGGTGGATTTGAACAATTACGTTATGATGCACAAACGGCAGGCAGTGATCCTATTAGTGTAAATAAATTTCCGGCTAAATATTACTATGCGTATGGCCTGAACTTTTTTGCCAGTATGACCCTGCGTTTTTAAAATAAAGTTGAACTACGATAAAAAATAAATTTATGCATTTTAAAAAACAAATTTCATCATTGCTTACGGTAATCAGTTTTATTGCTGTTTCGATGTTGTTGTTCTCTTGTGATAAGCAACCAATTGGTCCTACTGGCCCCGATCCGGTTGGTCCAGCTGCACCGGGTACTTATATGACATTTACCGCTTTTCGGGCACTTTATACAGGAACCGATATTACAATCCCGACAGCCACAAAAAAAATCCGGGGTGTGGTTATTTCAAATAGTACAAACGAAGCTGCAGGTAATTATCGCCTGCAGGATGAAAGCGGTTCTGGTATTTACCTGTATTCAGTGGTAGGCTCTCCCATTTACCTTCTGGGTAGTGTACTGGAGATTAATCCCGTAGGCGGAATGCTGATATCATATAATGGAGACCTGGAATTGAAAAATGTGCCTATGGCAAATGTAGTTCCGGTTGGAGGCACTATTGCTGTAACACCAAGAACGGCAACTATAGCACAGGTGATTACAAATAAAAACACCTGGGCTTCTTCTTTGGTAAAAATAAGCAGTATAACATCTATCACCCAGGCTTCTTCAAATCCAACCGGTGTTACTTATAATATTACTGACGCAACCGGCACTATGTCAATGTTTGTAAGAGTTGCTTCCGGTATTACGGTTAATACAAGCGGAACTTCTATTACGGGTTATATATCTATTTATAATACAACAACACAGATTGGTATACGGAATGCTGCTGATATACAATAATATCAGATAAGCTATCCAGGAACCGAAAAAAACTATAGTATGAAAATGAATTTAAAAAATAATTGGTTAAATGTAGCTACTGTGATTTTCTCTATCAGCCTGCTTTCAACCTCTTGCGAGAAAAAATTTACTGATCCACCAATAGTAGGTGAAGCAGATATTGTTGCCAACATTTCCATAAAAGATATCAAAGCAAGATATACCTCCGGTGCCCCCGTTGCCATTACTGATGATATGGTGATAGAAGGAGTGGTATCCTGTGATGATAAAAGTGGAAACTATTACCAGCAGATTGCTATCCAGGATGCCACTGGTGGAGTATTACTCAGGCTGGCAGGTAATAACTTATATAATAATTACCCCGTAGGCCGCAAAGTATTTGTAAAATTAAAAGGCCTTTATCTGGGCCAGTATAGCGGTACCCTGCAATTCGGTGGTGGAATAGATGCACAGTATGTTAACCAGGGTGGTGTTACTTTACTTGCAGTAAATCTGCAGGATAAACATTTGATCAAAGGAGCTTTGAATCAACCCTTAGTTCCACAGGTAGTTACCATTTCACAGTTATCAACAAATATCCAGGACAAATATGTAAGTACGTTGATTAAGCTGGAAGGATTTGAATTTGCTTCCGGTGAACTCGGAAAAAATTACGCAGATGATGCGCAGTCCGGCAACAGAATTGTACAGGGATGTGTAACCCCCTCCACTAATAAAATCACCTTACGTACCAGTAACTATTCCAACTTTGCCACACTTCCTGTTGCACAAGGTAATGGTGATATCATAGCTGTTTATTCTTTCTTTGGTTCCACCAAACAGTTAACTATCAGGGATACTACCGATGTAAGATTTTATGGTGCCCGTTGCCCAACTGCTGCTGGCAATGGAACAATTACGTTGAGTGGAACTTCACCGTATCTGATAGACTTTAATAATTTAGGCACCAGCAGTTTGCCGGCAGGTGTTTATGTAAAACAAGATGCCACTTCATTGGATTTAGGAAATGAAGGATCAGTTTATAACGGCATATTTACAACGCCAACTGCATGGAACCAGACCAGTCTTGGGTATAAAAACTTTGCTTCCGCCACCGGATTAGCTTTTACAGCAACTTCTACGGATCAAAATAATTCAGTAAACAGGGCATTAGGATTCAGGCAGACAAGTACAGCAGGTAACGGTGGAGACCCGGGGGCAGCATTTGTTTTTAAATTAGCAAATACTACCGGCAAATCAAATGTGCAATTTGAATTTAAGTTACAATCATTAGATGCACCGGTTTCTGCAGGAAGAACTACTACCTGGAAAGTTGATTATGGAATTGGTAACAGTCCGGCTTCGTTTAGTGTTTTAACTACCAGCCCGGCCACATTATTTACCACGAATGGAAGATTTTACAATACAACAGTAACGGTAAATTTTGGCAGCACACTGAATAATATCAGTCAGCCAATTTGGATAAGAGTAGTTACACTTTCTCCAACAAGTGGGGGCGGTAACAGGCCGTCGACTGCTGTGGATGATGTAAAATTTAGTTGGAATTAAAAA
>JBARSW010000515.1:0-7256 GCA_049644925.1 Chitinophagaceae bacterium
GTACTATGTGTTGTATTTCTATTGTGTTCAATGTGTTTAAATAGTACTAAACCCTTCAAATCCCAGGTTCAGACGAATACTTTTATTTGCTGCAAACTCATTTACCTTCTCCACAAAAGAAAAGTCTTTGATGAGGCCGGAAACAGCATTAATATCATTAGCAAAAATCCGGTCTTCTTCGGCAAAGCCGACATACTCCCGAACATAGTCATGGGCAAACTCCAATAACTCAGAACTCTTTAGCGGACGACGGAATTCGATTGCCTGGCAGGCAGAAAGCAATTCTATGGCTAGGATAAATTCTAAATTATCCAATACCCGGTTCAGTTTTCTGCCGCTGATGCTGCCCATACTTACATGGTCTTCCTGACCGAGTGAAGTAGGAATACTATCGGCACTGGCCGGAAAGCACAGTGTTTTATTTTCTGTTACCAAAGCAGCCGTAGTGTATTGCGGAATCATAAAGCCACTATTAAGACCAACATCTTTCATTAATAACATGGGCAATCCCCATTTTCCTTCCAGCAATAAATAACAACGCCGGTCAGATATATTTCCAATTTCTGCGGCAGCAAAACAACAATAGTCTAATGGCAATGCCAGCGGTTGCCCATGAAAGTTACCGCCACTGATAGTATCATTGTTACCAAGGATGATGGGGTTATCAGTTACGGCATTTAATTCAATCTCTGTAAGTTCTTTTAAATGTATCCATGCGTTGCGGGAAGCACCATGCACCTGTGGCATGCAGCGAAGTGAGTATGGATCCTGAACCCTTCCGCAATCTACATGGCTTTGCATGATGTTCGAATTGTTCAATAACAATCTTAATCGTTGCGCCACTAATCTATTTCCGGCATATGGCCTTAGTTGATGAAGTCTGTCATCAAATGGTGCCTGTGTACCTGTTAAAGCTTCCAGGCTCATTGCTCCGATGATGTCTGCTGCTTCCAGGCAATTATGCATCCGCTGTACCGCCTTCACTGCAAAAGACAAAATGAATTGTGTCCCATTAATGAGTGCTAATCCTTCTTTCGGCCCTAATTGTATTGGCAACAATCCTTTTTCCTTTAATACTTCAATGGAATTTTTTCTTGTCTTTTCCTGTCCGTTTTTTACCCATACTTCTCCCAAACCAATCAACGGTAAAAACAGATGTGCTAACGGTGCCAGATCACCACTTGCCCCCACACTACCTTTTTCCGGTACTACTGGTATCACTTCATTTTCTATGTGCCAGATGATCCTTTCCAAAGTAGTTAATTGCACTCCGCTAAAACCCTGTGCCAGTGCATGTACTTTGGTGATGAGCATTATTTTGGCCACTTCTGCCGGAATCGGGTCTCCCACTCCTACACTATGACTTTGTAATATTTTGTATTGAAGGGTGGCAGTGTCCTCCGGGGAAATTGCGGTATTTGCCAGAATGCCGAAACCGGTATTTATTCCGTAAACAGTTTTATTTTCAGAAACAATTTTTTGAACATACTGCTGGCTGGCATTAACTTTTTGGACGGCTTCCCTGTCAAACACAGCTTTTAGTTTTCCTGAAGCGATGGCGATTGTTTTTCCAATCGTCAATTGATCTATTCCATAACGAAATACATTACTCATAGCAGGCAATTAGGCTACAAAATAACTTAATCCGGTTGACATATGCATTTTTCCACAACTTATACCAGAAACAATTTAATATTAATACCCTCATTTACCAGCAGATGCAACGTATCGGCATTACCTTTTATCTTTATAGCGCCAACGATTGCTTCAGCTATTAAACCAAAAAGTTTTATGCGTTACTTTTTATTTGTATTAGTCAGCACCTTAAGTTTTGCTTTTTCGGATGCGCAAAACCAGTTTCCAGCCAAAGTAGCTATCAGCACCACCGGTTGCACTGTTCAGGTATATTGTTTTCCTGGCCGGTTTGATAACTACGACCTGGACGATGGATCTACTGTATATGCGGATGATTGCGAAGTAGAAAAAGTAACCTATGGCATTTATTGTGTTCAATTAAAAAAACCGATTCCTGACCTGCAGGCAGCTGAAGATACTATAATCACCTATCTTGATTTTCTGAAGCTTGATTATGGCATTGTAAAATCAAAAGGTTACGATAAAGGACATAAACTGAATAAAGATGATAATACAAGAGGAATTACAGACACATGGGAAGATGCTGACAAGAATAAATGGAAAATAAAAGCATGGACGAATGGCAACTTAATCTGTGTGCTGCATGTACATAGTGATAAAGACCTGCCGGAAAAAAAGACTGAAATTTTCCTGGAAGGATTACGTTTTCCCGGGATGAAATAGATTTTAAATTATTAACCAAATTAATACTCACTTCTGATATGAAAAAGAACTTACTTTTCTTTGTCCTTTTATTTAGCATAACAAACAGTTTCGGGCAAAGCCTGAAAAAATATCCCATCAGCAATTCCGGTTGCTCAGTTTATAATTATTGCGATATAAAATATGATATTTCAAAAAGCCAGGATTCATCAACAGTATATGCCGGTGAATGCTCAAAAGACGAAATCAGTTATGGAGTAATATGTGTAAAATTGCTTGAACCCGTTAAGGATCTTAATGCAGCCGAAGAACTTCTTATTTCTTATGCTGATTTTCTGAAATCCAGTTTTAAAATAACCAAGTCTGCTGGTTATGGAAAAGGGCACCGCCTGAATAATAATGAAAATACCCTTGGTATAATAGACTATTGGGAAGATGCGGAAAAAGAAAATTGGAAAATTAAGGCATGGACAGATGGAAAGTTTATTGGTTTTCTATATGCCTATAGTAAAAAAGAATTGCCTGAGACAAAAATAAATTTGTTTTTGGATGGGTTCAGGTTACCATAACTTCTTTGGGTAACTTAAAAAATTAATAAAATACCCAATACCCTGGCAGGTTTGCCTATGTATATTATTATTAGAAACAAATGTTTCTAAATGTTTAACATTTATGCATAACAATTATAATAATAGTCAAAAATGGTTGAAAAGCTTGGGTGGCAAGGTAAAAAAAATTATCTTCGCCGCTCTTTAAAGGCCCGGTAGCTCAGTTGAATAGAGCACAAACCTTCTAAGTTTGGGGTCATTGGTTTGAATCCAATCCGGGTCACAAAAAGCGAAGTCTGAAAAACTTCGCTTTTTTAATTATAAAATAGTGAAGAAAGTTTTTTTGACGAGCAATTGTGTGTTAAAAAGATTGATGGATTGAATTGATCTATTATATTCAAAAATTGGAAGATGATCTGGTACAAAAGATGCCGACCCGAATTATCCATTTCTGGAAACCCCGGCGTCGGCATTTAGAGTAATGTTTACATCATAATGTACCTTTTAGTGAACCATCGGTAAATCTTTAAGATTTGGATTCGCAGTTAATCTAAGACATGGACATTTTTTTGTTTTCATCGATCCTGGATTACTGAATTACCATTACTCGTTTTTCATTCTTTTTAAGACCTGGATTTTTCCTGGATTTCAATGTAATTGGATTCCTGGCTTCACATTCATATTGAATTTTACTTTTCCATAAGATCATGGATAGTGTTTCATATATGTACGGACTCAAACGGTTACTGTTGTTTCTCTTTTTCATTTTACTCAATTATTATTCATATTCCATCATCCCAAGAGTTTTCTAAATCAATTCTTCTATCAATCTGTTACTTGTTTGATATTATCTGAATTCCTTGTTTGTGAAAAAACTGTTGCAGAAAACAACAGTATAAAAGAATAATGAAATACTTTTTCTTTCATATCGGGATACAGATTGAGGTTAAGTTTAATTCAAAAGGTTCGGATTCATGTATTCACAAAGATGATCTTAAATATCTTCTTCGTAATTTCACAACAAAGCTAAATACACATTAAAATTTTTGCAATAGTAAATTTACTTATTAGCAAATAAATATTTTGATATTGACTAATTATAAGCAATTTAAGAGTAAACATTTATTTTAATCTCAGTGCATGGATGTAAAAATTGAAGCTTCGTGGAAAGATATTTTGAAAGATGAATTCAGCAAGCCCGATTTTGAACAGGCTGTGCATCATATAAAAACCGAAAAATCGCAGGGCAAAATTATTTACCCCCCCGGAAATTTCATTTTCAATGCTTTTAATACTACTCCTTTTGATAAAGTAAAAGTGGTAATAATCGGGCAGGATCCTTATCACGGGGCAGGACAGGCTCATGGACTTTGTTTTTCTGTCCAAAATGGGGTTTTACCACCCCCTTCTCTTATAAATATCTTTAAAGAACTGCATGATGATATCGGTATTAAAATCCCATCGCATGGCAACCTGACCTATTGGGCAGAACAAGGAGTATTTTTATTAAATGCATCTTTAACCGTAAGAGCCGGAGAACCGATGAGTCATTCAAAAATTGGCTGGGCCAGTTTTACAGACAGTGTTATAAAAAAGATTTCAGAAAGAAAAAAGCATGTTGTGTTCCTGTTATGGGGAAAATTTGCCCAGGAAAAAAGGGTTTTAATTGATGAATCAAAACACCTGATACTGCGTTCTGTTCATCCATCTCCCCTTTCTGCCTATGCCGGATTTTTTGGTTGTAAACATTTTTCCAAAACCAATGAATATCTTGCAGCAAAAGGTATTGACCCGATTGACTGGAATCTTGCCTGATACTTAAAATGCTTTAATGAATTGATATGACTATGCTGAAAAATATTTTGGGAAGGATACTTGCTTTCTGGGCATTGATCACTTTTATCGCCACTTTCTTTATCATTTATATTCCTTCCATGATCTGTTGGTTAATTCCCGGCCCCCGGGGACAATATATTTTTATCAGCATTGCAAAAGGGTGGATGAGTACCTGGCTCTACCTGGTGGGATGTCCTTTCCGGATAAAAGGAAAAGAGAATTTTAAAAAAGGTAATACCTATATTGTTTGCTGTAACCATAACTCCATGCTGGATGTACCGCTATCTTCACCATTTATACCAGGCCCTAATAAAACAATTGCTAAAACATCTTTTTCAAAGATTCCGATTTTCGGTTTTTATTATATGAAAGGAGCTGTATTGGTTGACAGAAAAAGCGATAAAAGTCGCTGGCAGAGTTTTGAAAAAATGAAGCATGTTCTCAGCAGCGGAATGCATATGTGTATTTACCCCGAAGGTACCCGTAACAGGACAACAGCTCCGTTGAAAAAATTTCATGATGGGGCTTTTAAACTGGCAAAAGAATCAGGGAAATCTATTATACCGGCAGTTATTTTAAATACAAAAAAAGTGTTGCCCGTTAATAAAACTTTCTGTTTCTGGCCCGGAAAAATTGAAATGCATTTTCTTCCTGCTATTCCGGTGGATGGGTTAACCTCAGATCAATTAAAGGAAAAAGTTTTTGCTACCATAGCCGGATATTATCTCGAAAACAATTCTTAGAAATTCGAAAAATAACGGGTTCGGTTTATTTTCAGATCCTGCAGTACAGAAGCTTTTGGACTAATCGAAAAATTGAATGACCTGTAAAGCCCGATAGGTGTAACGTTGATAGATAGCTGCCAGCAGTGCATCTCCCGGTTAATGGACATTTGAAAAGTCTGTAGTTTTCTAGTATCAAAATCATAATAACCGTTTGCAGAAAAATTCCATTTGGGTGTAAGATTAAAACTGCCACTAAAATTCAAGTTAGAAACAAAGTCTTTTTCAAAACCTGTTAAGTCTGCTTTTAATCTGTTTGAAAAAGATAATGAATAACCAAAAGTCATTTGCCAGGGAATATTAAAATCAACAAACTCTGAAGAATTTTGCTGCATATAATCAAGCAGCCGTTGCTGATCACCCATTAAAGCTGGATCGTTTAACTGTTGCTGCTCCATTTTTTTCCGTTGTTCTTCTTTCTTGGGGTCAGTTGCCTTGCTTTTAAAATTGGTACTAATAGATACGCTACCATAAGTTAACCTGCCCAACTTGAACTTTCCGCCCTGCCAGGCATATTTACTAATATCCACACCCCTTTTATCAGTCTGATAAGGATCCAATACAGTATTGGCAGTTATATTAATTTTTTCAAACAAAGTTGTTCTGAAATATATGTTGAACAAATCAAGTTTCATAGAATCCCTCAAAAAATTATACCCGGTAGAAAATCCATATCCGTCTATCAGCTTAATTTTTTTTATGGCATTTTCTCCGGTATCTTTTTTTGACCGCCATTTCATTTCCAGGTTATTATCCAGCTGAAAACTAAGACCGCCTGTTTTTCCTTCTCCAAATCCTGAATACAAAGCTCCCTCAAATTCAGACATACGATAAGCAAAGCCTGGCGAAATAGTATCTGTATAAAAATGCTGTTTTGATAAATCTGGTTTGTAGTTTACGCTTAATGAAGGCCGGAGCACATGACGGATAGCAATGATCCGTGATTTTCTAAACTGGTAAGTACCATACACGGCCGTATTAAAACTTAAAGAAAAACTGGCCTGATGATCAGTAAATATTCCTTTGGTAATAGTAGTATCTGCTTTTTGTGTGGCAGTGTTCCATTTTCGCCTCATCTTTTGAGCTATCCATACCTGTGAGTAATTGAAACCCGGGGAAACAATTACAGCACCACCCAAAATGGGTGGCAGTGCCAATGTAATTGGAAAACTATGCTGAGCTCCCCATTGTAATGTATCTAACAACCTTTTAAACTGAACAGCCGTATCATAAAAAGAAAACTGGTTTCTGAAACTTCCATTATAACCCACTCCCAGTTTTTCATACCATTTCATCGTTCCAGCAGAATTTTTTCCCTGGAAGGGATAAAGTGTGCTAACAGAAAAACCGGCATCAGGTAAACTGACATTTATCAGCCGGGTTGCATTATTCTGATTGTGATTAGCACTTACGGTAAGATTATATGGTTTGCCTGCCCATGTTTTTGAATAAGCAATGGAAGAACCTAATTGGTTTTGAAAATTAAGCCTGTTACTATTTGGAATAAGCTGATTGAATTTTGTGGAACCTGCATTTACACTCGCAGAAAAACTGGTACCTGGTCTTGCTTTTCCATCTACTGAATGAGACCATGTTACGAAATAACTTTTGTTTTTCAGAAAGTCGGGATCGACTTTAAAATTCAGTTTTGTATTTTGAATACTTACATTAAATGTTCCGCTGTAGCGATAACGTTTACGATAGGTAGGATTAACGTTCATCGTCCATCCTCCATAGGAATAAATATTTCCATATACCCTGGCATCCCAATACTCACTCAGCACTTTATAAT
>JBARSW010000516.1:0-1751 GCA_049644925.1 Chitinophagaceae bacterium
GGTGATAAACTGGATGTATTTAACGACTTCTCTTCCAATGGAGAATATGATAATCCACTGTGGAATGTAAATAATAATCGTGGTAAAGATGACCTGGAAAGAAAATCCTATAGCCTTGGGGTAAATATCAATCCTTATAAATGGCTTTCAATTGCAGGCCGATTCGGATATGATACCTATGATCAATGGGGCTACCAGTTTTATCATCCACAATCATTTTATGTAACTGCCGGAAGCGGTGGTACCCTTGATAATTACTGGAGAAAGTATACCGGCTATAATCACACCATCACCGGTACTGTAAAAAAAGACATTGGAAAAAATTTCAACCTTCGTCTGATGGGCGGAACAATGTGGCAGGATTACAAAACAGAAATGTTTGCCGTTTACGGAACAAATATTGTTGACTCTGTTGGTGGTTTGTTAAATACAGCCGGCAACGGTAAGATGTATTTAACTCCAAGAGGTGCGGACGGATTACCTCTACCGGGAGCTGTTCCAACTATTATTACAGATAAAGATTTAGCCACATTGATGGGAAATTATATGGATAGTAATGTAACAAGACCCATCACCCGACTACGCCTTAATAGAAATAAATTTGGCGAATACAACTATGTTACATTGCGTCAATTAGCCTTTTTCGGAGAATTTGCAGTAAGCTTTAAAAACTATCTTTTCTTCAACTACACTCATCGTTTCGAACAGGCTTCTACTTTGCCTGAAAAGAACAGAAACTATGATTATCCCGGTGCAAGTGTCAGCCTTATTGTGAGTGACCTGCTCCCTGCCCTGAAGAAAGGAAGCACCTTGAGCTATTGGAAACTCCGTGCATCAAGAGCTACCACTGCCCGTTTGAATTCTCCTTATTCCACACAATCTGTATTTGTTGATAACCAGGCAAGCGGTGGTGGTTATTCTTATGGCTTCTTCAATAACAATGCAGACCTGGAACCAGAAAAACAAAGCACCTTTGAATTAGGTACTGAATTCAGGTTGTTTAAAAGCAGGTTAAGTGTTGACCTTACTTATTATAATACATTGAATAAAGGTCAGATAATTGAGAATTTCCGTTTGAGTTATGGAACCGGATTTGTTTTGAATACTCAGAACGCAGGTTCTACCCGTAACAAAGGATTGGAAATTGTTCTGGATTATAATGTAATAAAGAAAGCCACATTTAACTGGGATATGCGTTTCAACTTTAACCGTATGAGGAATAAAGTAGTTGAGCTGCCAAAAAGTGTATCTGAATACTATATTGCTGATACCTGGCTTTATACTGCAAGAGGTGGTCTTTCCTTAGGCGGACCTACTACTTCCATGACCGGTTCTACCTATTCCCGTAATAATGCCGGACAGGTACTAATCAATCCAGCCAGCGGTTTGCCCATTACAGATGCAACATTCCGTGTTATTGGCGACAGAAACCCTGATTATACAGTGGGCTGGAATAATTCATTCCGCTATAAAAACTGGAAACTGAATATGCTGTGGGATCTTAAAGTTGGTGGTGATGTTTTCAATGGTACCAACCGCTTTATGACTGTTAACGGTATCAGTAAGTATACAACAGACAGGTACAAACCAAGAGTAGTGAATGGAGTTTTGAATGATGGATTCCAGAATAGTGCTACCCCAACGGTAAACACTATAACTATTATCCCTGCTTTCAATGATGCTTATTACACTTTGCCAGATGAAGAATTTGTAGAAAGAGATGTAAACTGGTTCCGTTTAAGGGATATAAC
>JBARSW010000517.1:0-7785 GCA_049644925.1 Chitinophagaceae bacterium
TTTCTTCAAATATGTCTTTAAAACGCCCATCGTATTTTTTCAGGATGGTGTTTTTCGTAGAAAGATATAATGGCCATTTCTTACTCAGTGCCATATTAAAACAACTTCTGGCAAAACCTGTAATGCTCTCATCTGTATTGTACATACTCATAGCCACGCCATCGCCTTTAAAGTTGAATACTTCAAAAGTCTGCGGCTCTCTACCATCTTCCGGAGTAAAGGTCATGGTAAGTTTTCCTTTCCCTTTTATCACAGTATCAGTTGCCCGGTATTGGTCGCCAAAAGCATGACGGCCTACAATAATGGGGGCTGTCCAGTTACTTACCAATCTCGGTACATTGCTGATTACAATTGGTTCACGGAAAACTGTTCCATCAAGAATATTGCGTATTGTGCCATTTGGGCTCTTCCACATTTGTTTCAGGTTAAACTCTTTCACCCTTGCTTCATCGGGTGTTATGGTGGCACATTTGATACCAACTCCAAATTGTTTAATGGCATTAGCGGCATCTATTGTTACCTGGTCATCTGTTTTGTCACGGTATTCAATGCCCAGGTCAAAATACTTTATTTCAACATCAAGGTAAGGGAGAATCAGTTTGTCTTTGATGAATTTCCAGATAATCCGGGTCATTTCGTCACCATCCAGTTCCACAACCGGGTTTGCTACTTTAATCTTTTGTGTCATTAGTGATTTTTTGTTTTTTTAAATTGAAAACCTGATGATTATCAGGCGGAATGCAAACTTACAATTTTATCAGATGTTACTTTATGATAATCTGAGTTTTCAGTTACAGGGAATTTTATTTTTGAGTTGAATAAAATTTATTGATTTGAATCAAATATTCTGTAACTTACTAATAAGATACTTGCAATATGGATAACATAAAGACTTTCTATACATTTTTGCAGAAATTCGTTGAACTGACTGAAGATGATTTCAATAGAAACTTTCTACCGGTAATTAAAATAAGGAGGTTTGAGAAAAAGGAAAAAATTACAAAAGCCGGAGAAATTGAGAACTATTTTAATTTTATAACAAAAGGCCTGGCCAGAAAATATTATAAAAAGAACCATCACGAAATAAATACGCAAATTTCATTTGAAGGACAAATGCTTCTAAGCCAGGAATCATTTCATAGCCGCCAGCCATCAGAGTATTTTATTGAAGCGATAGAGCCTACAACCCTTGTTTCCATAACATTCGATGATGCTGAAAAAATGTTTGCTTCTTCACAGCAGATGGAACACCTGGGCCGATTAATTGTTACATTTTCCATGTTGATAAAAGATCGGTGGCAAATGCAATTGGTAAAAATGACCCCACGGGAAAGGTTTTTAAATTTTGTAACAAAGAATCCGGAACTTATGCAACGGGTGCCTCAAAAATGCCTTGCCTCATACCTGAATATCAAACCCGAAACTTTCAGCAGATTCAAACATTTATTGAAGGCACATGTAAGAAAATCAGTTGCACTTTAGTTTAGATATTAACAACGAGTACAGGTATCTTTAACTCATGCCTTACAGCATCTACCGTTTGCCCATAAAGAAGATCTTTAATACCTGTGTGTCCATGTGCACCAATTACCAGCATATCAGCTTTGTTTCCTTTTACTAACCGGGTAATTTCTTTAGACCGGTCATTATATCCAAGTAATCCAATTGCTGATATTCCTTTTTCTTTAAGCTGCCTGACATAGGTGTCAATATGTTCCTGGTCTTTTCTGGTTTCCAGGTCGTCCGCTTCATTGCCCATTATTCTGCTTGCTGCACTTTCTACAATATGAATAAGGATGTAATTGGATTTATCATTTCCCTGGCCAATAGCATGAGCAATAAGTTTATGATCACTTTCGCTAAAGTCCAGTGCAACCGCAATATTCTTGTAATAAGGGACTTCTATTTTTTGTAATGCCGCAGCATCTGGATGAATACGGAGTGATGGGTCCAGCGGTTTTTTTCTAAGTAAAGGATAGATAATTGCAATTAGCAGCAATGTGATAAACCCCAGGCCAGCCGCGATGATAATTATTTTCCATAACAGGCTATCTGAAGTGGTAAAGAAATCAGCAGCCTGTTCGGATACCATTCGAATGTTCAGGTAAACCAGTACAACGGTTATGACCGAGGCCAGTAGAATCATTGCAGGTTTTATCACAAATTTTCCCATTGTCTTTTTATCGCTGGTAAAATGGATTAATGGAATAATGGCAAAGCCAAGTTGCAAACTCAGAATTACCTGGCTAAAAATAAGCAGGCTGTCAATATTCTTTTCACCATTAATTAAAATTACAATTACAGCAGGAATAATGGCAATCAGCCTTGTCATAAGGCGTCGAATCCAGGGTGCGATACGGAGTTTCAAATAACCTTCCATTACTACCTGTCCGGCTAGTGTGCCGGTAATGGTAGAACTCTGACCGGCAGCGATTAATGCAACTGCAAATAATACCGGCGCCAATTTTGTTCCCAGCATTGGTGCCAATAATTCATGCGCCTGTTTTATTTCCCCCACATCTGTTCGGCCTGTTTTAAAAAATACAGTGGCAGCTAAGACCAGAATAGCGGCATTTACAAAAAATGCCAGGTTAAGCGCAATGGCACTATCAATGAAATTCATTTTTAAAGCCCTTTTTATTCCGGCATCATCTCGTTTAATTTTTCTTGTTTGTACCAATGCAGAATGTAAATAAAGATTATGTGGCATTACCGTTGCTCCAATAATACCAATGGCAATATACAATGCTGCATTGTTTGGTATATGTGGTATAAAACCCGTTGCGACTTCAGCTAAATCCGGTTTGGCAAGAATAATTTCTATTAAAAAGGAGAGCCCGATTATTGCAACCAGTGCAACAATAAATGCTTCCATTTTACGCATACCTAGGCGTTGGAGTAATAAGAAAAGAAAGGTATCCAGTACCGTTATCAATACGCCCCAGATAAGAGGTAAGCCGGTTAATAATTGAATTCCGATCGCCATGCCTAAAACTTCTGCGAGGTCGGTTGCGGCAATGGCAATCTCTGCCAACCCATACAAAGCGTAATTAATTTTTCGGGGATATGTTTCCCTGTTCGCCTGTGCAAGATCTCTTCCTCTTACAATGCCTAAACGGGCAGATAAACTCTGAAGGATCAATGCCATGAGGTTACTCATCAATAATACCCAGATAAGTTGATACCCAAACTGACTGCCACCGGCCAGGTCAGTTGCCCAATTTCCCGGATCCATATAACCAACACTTACTAAATAAGCAGGTCCAAAGAAGGCTAGTATCCTTCGCCAGGGTTTACCCTTTATATTGGTTGTATCAACACTTTGATGTACCTCACTTAGTGAAGTAAAATTGTCTGCTTTATTACTCATTTGTTACAAAGATGTTTTTAGCCAGTTGTTTACTTATGGAAAAAATAGGTTGACGGCCAATTCTGACTTCCATTGATTCATCAAATTCAAATTTGTTTTTTACTTCCAGTTTGGTGCCAATTGTTATTTTCTTATGTTCCAGCAGTTCAAGAATTTTAACTGATTGGCTGTTAACATTACTTACTATTGCCATCGTATTCAAAGGCAAATCCGTCAGGCAAATGCTATTATTTGTTTCAATTTTACCATTGTTATCAGGTATTGGGTCTCCATGAGGATCTACTCTTGGAAAGCCCAGAAATTCATCCAGCTTATCTATCAATTTTTTATTAGTGATATGTTCCAGCTCTTCTGCAACTTCATGTACTTCATCCCAGGTAAATTTTAATTTATCGGCCAGGAAATACTCCCAAAGCCGGTGGCGGCGTATAATACCCAGTGCAATTTTATTTCCTTCAGTTGTAAGCCTGAATCCTTGGTATGGTTCATAATTCAACAATTTTTTGGCTTTAAGTTTTTTCATCATATCGGTCACTGAAGCAGGTTTTGTCTTCAATTCATTTGCCAGCTCATTGGTTGAAACCGAACCATCCAGCTGCTGTAGGTGAAATATGGACTTTATATAATTCTCTTCGCTAGTTGAATACTTCACCATGTCTAAAAAATAATTTAGACAAATCTAAATTATTTTATACATAGTAGAAAAAAAATCTGATTTCCGATAACCGGAATCCCTTACTTTCGGGAAATCAATTAATATTCATTTATTCAGCAATGTATTTTTCAAAAAAAATCTTTGTAATAATATTGCTGCTGGCTATTATTACCGGTTGCAAACAAAAGAATAAAAAGATTTCGCTGGCAGGGGATGAAAAAGTTGAACTGGCTGATTTTATTGACTTTTTTCGTCTGCTCGATGTGCCTTACCAGGTATCGGATTCCATTTTTCAAAAAAAGGAGAAAGATTCCTTATTAATAAGCAAAAAAATATTTTCCCAGTTTGTACCGGATTCTATTCTGAGCAAAACTTATAGTAAGACAACAAAGCCCAAGATTTATGCAATAGGTAAAATTGAAATTCCTAACGGGGAATATTATTTGCTGGTAAAAACAGTGACACCGGAAACCAAGGCTGTTTTTTTAATTTGCTTTGACAATAAAAGAAAATATATAGCCGGAATGCCTGTACTGAAACCAGATAATAATTCTGCCACAACAAGTTTTCTGATTATTGACAAGAGAGCTACGATTACTAAGTTATTGCAAAGAAAAAATGCAGATGGTACCATCAGCGATGGAAAAGATGTTTATGTACTGAATACTGATGCAAGAAGTTTTATGCTAATCATGACAGATGCACTTGGTGATAAAGTAACAGAATTGATTAATCCAATTGATACTTTACCAAGGAGACATAAATTATCTGCAGATTATGGGTCTGATAAAATGAACCTGGTATCAATCCGTGATGGAAGAAAAAATGACCGGCTTACTTTTTTTGTTCATTTTGAAAAAGCCAATGGAGAATGCACCGGTGAACTGAAAGGTGAAGCCCTATTTAAATCTCCCAATACAGCAGAATACAGGGAAAGTGGAGACCCTTGTATCTTGAAATTTAATTTTTCTGCAACATCAGTTTCGTTGACAGAAGAAAATTGTGGTTCACGCCGGGGTTTGAAATGTTTATTTGATGGAAGCTTTGCCCGTAAGAAATATATTAAACCATCAACAGCTAAGAAACCAGCTAAAAAGAAATAAGAACTTAATAATTTATTTCTAAACATGTTATCCCCTTTATTTACAACCAGTTAATAAAAAAATGCTTGTATTAGCAGTATAGAATTGAGGATTTACTGTTATCTTGCACCCTCGTGTAAAAAAGACACATTATGAGTTTTAACAATTATTCGGTTCCGTATCCTGTTGATGATCGTTATGCAAAAAGAGTCGCTTATTTCTCTATGGAGTTTGCCACTCATCAGCCTTTAAAAATTTATAGCGGAGGCCTTGGTTTCCTGGCCGGTTCTCATTTAAGAAGTGCTTATGAGTTGAGGCAGAATATGATTGGTATTGGCATCCTATGGAAATATGGTTACTATGACCAGGAACGCAACCAGGATCAAACCCTTGATGTTGCCTGGAATGAAAAGCAGTTCAGTTTCCTGGAAGACACTGCCATTAAATTTTTGGTTACCATACATGAACATCCTGTTTGGGTAAAAGCCTATTACTTAAATCCTGAAACATTTAAAACAGCCCCGCTGTTTTTATTGTCAACTGATCTTCCGGAGAATGATTATGTTTCGCAAACAATCACACATCGGTTGTATGATGCCAATGTAGCTACAAAAGTGGCACAGTTTATTTTGCTGGGTGTGGCAGGAGCCAAATTAGTTGATATGCTGGGTTTCAACCCGGAATTATATCATCTGAATGAAGCCCATGCATTATCCGCTGCCTTTTATTTATATAAGAAGTATAACCATAATATTGATGAAGTAAGGAAGCGGTTGGTATTTACTACACACACACCGGAGGAAGCAGGTAATGAGAAACATGACATTTACCTCTGTCATAAGATGAGTTATTTCTGTGGTTTATCGGTAGATGAAGTAAAGACATTGTATGGAAATGACAACGATCAATTTAACCATTCGCTGGCTGCTCTTCGTTTTTCCCGTATTGCTAATGGAGTATCTCAATTACATGGCCATGTTTCCAGGGCAATGTGGAGTAAATATGATAATATTTGTCCGATAATTTCTATTACAAATTCTCAAAACTGGAAATACTGGGCAGATAAACAGTTATATAAATTCAGTCAGGCTGGTGATGATTACGGAATGGATGACCGGAAAAAATACCTGAAGAAAAGAGCCTTTGAAATTGTAGCCGATCAAACAGGAAAAATATTTAACCCGGATGTTTTTACAATTGTATGGGCAAGGCGATTTGCCGGCTATAAAAGAGCCGGATTAATAACAACCGATGAACAAAGGTTTCAAAGGCTGCTTTCCAATACCAAATACCCTGTACAGATTATTTGGGCGGGTAAGCCTTACCCGGTTGACCATCCCGCTATCAGTGAATTTAATCAGTTGGTACATTTAAGTAAGCATTTTAGCAATGTTGCTGTATTGATTGGTTACGAACTTGCATTATCCAAAAGGTTGAAACAGGCTGCAGATTGCTGGCTTAATAATCCAAGAGTACCAAGAGAAGCTTCTGGTACCAGCGGAATGACAGCGGCTATGAATGGAGCGGTGAATTTTTCTACAGATGATGGATGGATACCAGAATTTATCAACCATGGTCATAATGGTTTTGTAGTTCCCATGGCAGATTATGGAAACATGGCTACACATGAACAAGATCAGTACGACCTGGACAAACTTTACGATATCCTGGAGAATGAAATTTTGCCCCTCTATTATGATAATTACAATACCTGGCGCCAGGTGATGAAAAACGGAATGCAGGATGTACGGTTCCAGTTTGACAGTAACCGTATGGCAGATGACTACTATGAGTTGTTGTATAAATAAATAGAACCAATTTTAGTAAATAATTATCCTCCGGCTAGCAGCCGGGGGATTTTTTTTTAAAGGAGTTTCAGGAAATATTTCTGTTTGATATTTTCTTCACAAGCAAAGCAGCAGGCGTTACTACCAAAACTTCCACCAAGGTTTTTTATTATCAGTTTGCTTGTTGTTATTTTCAATAATGTGTCTGTAAGAAATTTTATTGTCATCCGAACGTTCATAAATTTCTCCTTCGTCTCCTTGAACTTTGGCATTAAGTCGCTTTGCGATGTCAAGCATTTTACTAATTATTTCGTCGTCAGGGTTTTTGCAAACAATTCTTCCTAGGCTATAGTCAAACCAAGCATAATTACCGTTGAGTCCATTACCTGAATACTTTGTCCAAATAGATAAGCCTTCGCTTTCAACTTTTATTGTGTCACCATTTGTAGTTGCAACTTCAGCAAAACCGTCTAGGCGCATTTCTTTGTCGTCCACTAAAATTTGTGTCCACTCGTCAAAAGAAATTTGCCGAGAATCGTCTTCGTCAAACCAATTGGCTTTTCTTGTTATGTGAAGTTCGTAACCCATAGTGAATTGTCGTATAAAATTACAGTGTAATCCACCTCTTATTTTAGTGCCAGAATAAGTTTGAGTTTTCTAATTTAATTTTTTTTGTTTTTGTATCGCTTTATCCACTACTTGCTCATTTCAATTTATTAATGATATCCACTTGCCAGAATGGCTTACAACGGAAAACTCTTTCAAAATCTTTTCTCCAGTTCCACCATCTTATCTGCTACGCCGTAAATTTCAGCGAGGCTGGTAATCACTCCTTCTACCAAGGCATCGGGGCAGGAGGCGCCGCTGGTAATAAGAATTTTTACCGGTTGG
>JBARSW010000518.1:0-2674 GCA_049644925.1 Chitinophagaceae bacterium
GATTCCTGACAATGAGGCGGCCCATAATTAAAGTAGGCGCATAGGCAGGATTAATAAAGACACGAATGATAAAATCGATCAGGAATAATATGATCACATATTTTATCGGCACAAAATTGTTTTGAAACATAATAAATATTAATGAAAGAAAGGTTGCTAAAAACAGAATGCCGGCTGCAGCTCTTATTTCTCTTTCATTTAAAACAGGAATATTATACCCTGCTACTTCTTCTCCGAATCTGGTAAATTTTTTCATACTATAATTTTAAACCCGTTTGTTTTGTTTTTACGGTAATATATTCTTCGGGTAAAGTTCAGAATAAAAAATTCTATTTCTATAAAATACCTGACGAACGATATGTATGGTAAAAACGCCTGATGAGTTTGGAAAACATATAAAGACTAATTAGCATATGGCCATGAAATCAGCATACGAAATGGCAAGCTTAGCAGAACTGAGCAAACAGATTTATCGGATGCAGATAAAGTCTTACAGGTTTTACTTAATTTCAATTTTTGTATCATAACCATATTAACACATTACATGAAAAAAATAATACTGATCCTGCTGGCTGTAATCATCAACATAACCGGTAAAGGACAAACAGGTGATAAGATTATTATTGGTACAGTTGACAGTGTGTATTCCGGTATTCTGAAAGAAAAAAGAAAGGTTTGGGTATATGTTCCCAATATGAAAGCAGGTCTGCAACAAAATACCGGTCAGCGCTACCCGGTAGTTTACCTGCTCGATGGCGATGGCCATTTCGAATCGGTGGTGGGCATGATACAGCAACTAAGCCAGGTAAATGGCAATACGGTGGTTCCGGAAATGATCGTAGTGGGTATCCCGAATACAAACAGAACGAGGGACCTCACTCCAACACATATTATCAGCGACCCCCCGATGATGGACAGCATTTTTTCTACAACTACTGGTGGGGGTGAAAATTTCACCGCCTTCATGGAAAAGGAACTGATACCGCATATAGATTCTCTTTATCCTTCTCAACCCTTCCGGGTACTTATCGGCCATTCATTTGGCGGCCTCACTGTCATGAATATTATTACCAATCATACACGGTTGTTTAACGCTTATATTGCCATTGACCCGAGTATGTGGTATGATAAAGAAAATTTTTTAAGGGCTACGCAAAAGAAACTTGCGGCTCAAAAATATAATGGGACCCGTTTATATGTCGGCATTGCCAACACGATGTCCGAAGGAATGACATTGGATAAATTGAAAAAAGATACTACGGCGGATACAAGGCATATCCGTTCCATTTTTGCATTGGATAAATTTATTAAATCCAACCCCAAAAACGGATTAACATATGCAAGCAGGTATTATGCAGATGATGATCACGGCTCTGTTCCGCTGCTTAGCGAATATGATGGGCTGCGTTTTATTTTCAGCTGGTATCGTTTAAAACTTACCCAGTCCGACTTTATAAGCCCGGGTACCGAAGTGGTTCAGAAGATGACAAAACATTACGAGACTGTTTCTAAAGAAATGGGCTATAAAGTTGCCCCGCCTGAAATGATGATAAACAGTATTGGGTATGTTGCACTTTCTCAAAAACAATATGAAAAAGCAGCAGCACTGTTTGAAATGAATATAGCCAACTACCCCGAAAGTGGTAACACCTACGATTCGTATGGCGACTTATTGCTTGCAAAGAAAGACACAACTGCTGCCGTTACCAATTTAAAAAAAGCCCTGGCTATTACCAACAGTGAAGAAACCAGGCAAAAACTGGATCAGCTACTGGGCAAATCAACCTTTAAAATATCAGTAAAAGACCTCGAAAAATATATAGGTGAATATGATTTTGAAGTAGCTGCTCTTACCGCCACTACTTACCTGAAAGAAGATGCACTGTGGGTATCTGCACCGGGACAAGGAGATCATGAACTGGTTCCTTTATCACTCCATGTATTTACAGTTAAAGATGTGGCAGGCTACACACTGAAATTTGAAATGGATGGCGATAAACCGATTGGCCTTGTTGCCATACAGCCCAACGGTACTTTTAAAGCGATTATTAAAAAATAATATTCACGCCGGTGCAGGTGTTGTATGCAGCCTGGCAGCATCGTAAAAACACCGGCAATACCAATAGCTTTATGATAATATAGCCTGAGGTAATAAAATCAACATGCGAAAGGGCAAGTTTCGCAGAGCTGTTTAATTTTTCTCTTTTGGTTTTACCAGCCGCAGATTCCAGGTAATTTTTGTCTTTCCGTCAGGCATAGTTTTAGAACCTGATAAAGAATCCCGGTTTTTTCCATCTGTTTTTCCTGTAACATCAAAACCCGATGCGTCAATTTTTTGTTCTGGTGAACTTTGAGCATCTTTTGTTGGAGGATTTTCTTTGTTGCAACCTGATTCCGACCTGTTTGTCTCAATTTTGGTCAACAGCGTTCCGCTGGGCGTTGTTACAAAGATTTTGTAATTACCTTCATTATCAAGAGAAATACTGACGGGAAGATTGTCTGCCCCACCGCCTAATTGAGTTACGGTTTCCGAATAATTTGAGCTGTAACCTGTCCAATAAGAGCTTCCACCTTTCGGACGGCAATAAACTTCGCCATTCGTTTCGCTTTTCCTTTCATTAACAATTTTCGATCTCATCCACACTCTTGCCATCGTTTTACCTGCAGAAACATC
>JBARSW010000519.1:0-3263 GCA_049644925.1 Chitinophagaceae bacterium
GCTGAAATAATAGAGGGTGCATTTTCTAATGTAACACCGCCATCTATTTCTATAAGAACTTTAAGACCTCTTTCATCAATCAATTTACGTAGCTGTTTTATTTTATCGAGTGTATAAGGTATAAATTTTTGCCCTCCATAGCCGGGATTTACACTCATCATACATACCAAATCAACTTCATGAAGTATGTCAGAGAGTTCACTTACTGGTGTATGCGGGTTTATCGCAACACCTGCTTTCATGCCGAGTGATTTTATTTGCTGAATATTCCGGTGAAGATTGGGGCAGGCTTCTATATGAACGGAGAGATTGTCTGCTCCTGCATTTTTAAATTGCTCTGTCAATTTTTCCGGTTCTTCAATCATCAGGTGTACATCACAAACTTTGGTAGTAGTTTTTCTGATAAAATTAACCAGCATGGGGCCAAAACTGATAGTTGGAACAAAGCGACCATCCATTACATCCAGGTGAAACCAATCTGCCTCACTTTCATTCAGCATTGTACATTCAGCCTGCAGGTTCAGAAAATTGGCAGCAAGAAGAGAGGGGGCAACTATTGACATAATTCAATAAGTAATAAATTAGAATAATGAAATACAACTGTAAATGCAAGATACAAAGCTCTTTTGGTAATTCGTACTTCGTAGTTTTTACTTCGTAATTTTTTCAGCAGCTTCTTTTGCTTCGGTAAAATTTTTATCTAATTGGTAAGCTCTTTCATAATTAATTTTTGCTTCTTCATTCTGGCCCATAGCTTCCTGGCATTTGGCTATCCAATAATAGGCATCCGCAAATTTTGGTGATATGGTCTGCGCAAGTTTAAAAACTTTTAAAGCTTCACGGTATTTTTTCATTTCAAACAATACGCCACCCTTTTCTATATATCCTTCAAGAAAATTGTAATCATGCTTTACGGCATCATCAAAAAAGGAAATGGCTCTTGCTTTGTCATTAATCATCGAAAAATAAATGCCTTTATAATAATAAGGTTCCGGGTGTATTTCCAGGGAGTCGGCCCTTATCAGTGACTCGCAGAGTGAAATCACTTTTGGGTTTTTTGTTTCAGCATATTTTAAAGCCAGTATATAATTTAATTCCACATCAAAAGGGGTTAGCCAGTATGCTTCTTCTAAAATATTTATCGATTCATTCAGGTTCCCTTTTTTTTCCAGTATGTCGGCTTTCATTTTCATTACATCAACCTGTGTGGGCATTTTCTGTAAAATTTCATTACAGATTACCAATGCATCGTCAATCTTATTTTCTGCCAGAAGCCCCCTTGAAAGGCTTAGTTGAAGTAAAAAACTATTTGGAATTTTATTTAAAGCATCTCTTAAAAACAAAATGGCTGAATCGGGGGTTTTCTCCAGCAAAAGGGTACTTATTCCCAATGCATATTCTTCGTTTTTTGCCAGGGACCATGCTTTTTCAAAATCAGCCAGGGCGGGTTCAGGGAAGTTGTTGGAATTTAATAATACTGCCCTGCGGAAATAGAGCTTGTCATTCTTGGTATCATTTTTAATACTGTCCGTTATTCCGGAAAAAGGTGGATTTTTTAATATAGAATCGTAGGGTGAAGTTGATTTTTTCTCTGTACAACCAATGAGTAAAACACTTAAAAAAATAAGTATATAAGTTGTTTGAGTTGCTCTTTTCATAGTTCAAAACTAATTTATTTTATATTGAGGTATGACAATAGTCTGACAATTGAAGAATCCAACAAAAATAACTTTGCTGCCCTTTAATAAACGAAAAGAAATGATAAAACTTGTATTCAACCTGGTGGTGTTTTCTGTTATCATGATTGCATGTAACAATAGTGCAAAAATTGCAACCGGTTCAAATAATAATGCAGATACATTAAAGTATCCGGACGAAACACATTTTAAAAATATTCAGCAACTAACTTTTGGTGGTGATAATGCCGAAGCTTATTGGAGTTATGATGGGAAATGGCTCATTTTTCAGAAAACTGCACCAAAAGAAGGTATCCCCTGTGATCAGATTTATATTGGAAAAGTACCCACAAAAAAGGGAGAAAAATTTACTCCCAGGTTAGTGAGTACCGGCAAGGGACGAACTACCTGTCCTTTTTTTACAAAAGATGGTAAGCATATCATTTATGCATCTACGCATTTGGGAAGTCAGGAATGTCCTCCGGTACCCGATAGAGCTAAATATGGTAATAAGTACATCTGGCCGTTGTATGATTCGTATGATATCTTCATGGCCGACCTTGATGGAAAAATTGTAAAACAATTGACTCATGCAAAAGGCTATGATGCAGAAGCTACCTTGTCGCCTGATGGAGAAAAAATGTTATACACAAGTGATAAAGACGGGGACATTGATCTTTATATCATGAATCTTAAGACCGGTGAAGAAAAAAGAGTTACTAATTTATTGGGTTATGATGGTGGTGCATGGTTTAGCCCGGATGGAAAAAAAATTATCTGGCGGGCATCCCGTCCTAAGACCGAAGCCGAGATAAAAGAGTATAAAGATTTTCTGGCAGAAAATTTAGTGGCACCAACAAATATGGAAGTATGGGTGGCCAATGCAGACGGAACAAATGCTCACCAGGTAACTGCATATGGCCAGGCCAATTGGGCACCTGCATTTATGCCGGATAGCAAGCGGATAATTTTTGCCAGTAATCATGAGTATAAAAGAGGATTCCCGTTTAATCTTTATACTATAAATGAAGATGGTACCAATCTTACCAAGATAAGCAGGGATAAAGGATTTGATGCCTTCCCGATGTTTTCACCAAACGGCAAGAAAATTGTTTTTTGCAGCAATCGAAATAATGGCGGTACCCGAGATACGAATGTTTTTATCGCTGACTGGGTTGAATAATATTTCTGATTTCAATCCCCGTTATTATCAGTATTAGTTTTAGATTTGTTGAAACACAATTTATGGATAAAGGACTTCTTCATTTGCATAGTTTTCTCCGCTGGGTAATTTTAATCTTACTGTTATATGCATTGTACAAAAGTTTTGCTGACAGGCATAAAGCATACACAGCGGGGCATAAAAAAACAGGTTTATTTTTGATGATCTGCTGTGATGTTATGTTGCTGGTGGGACTTTACCAATGGTTTACCGGTCCCTGGGGTTTAAAAAATATTCAAAATTTTGGAATGAGTTCAATAATGAAAACTCCAGGTCTGAGGTTCTTTGCAGTGGAACATATTACTGCCATGATCATCGCAATTATCTTTGTTCACCTTGGTTATTCTTATAGTAAAAAGAATGTA
>JBARSW010000520.1:0-3581 GCA_049644925.1 Chitinophagaceae bacterium
AACGAAGCCAGCGGATTTGGCAAAAAAATTCCTTCTTATGATTTTGGGGCAGCCAAAGTTATTGTAAGCCTTGGGGCTGATTTCCTGGGTACCTGGCTTAGCCCGGTTGAATTTGCAAGGGGTTATTCCAAAGGTCGCAAAATTGATGAGAAGAACCCGGTAATGAACAAGCATTATCATTTTGAAGGACACCTGAGTCTTACAGGTTCTAATGCCGATGAAAGATTTACGCATCGTCCGTCAGAAACGGGTGCAGTGGTGCTGGCATTGGCTGCGGCAGTAGGCGTTCCCGTTACTGCTTCATCTGTTGATGGAAAACTGCAAACAGCAATAGACAAAGTAGCGGCCGACCTGAAAGCTCACAATGGAGAGGCATTAGTTGTGTGCGGCAGCAATGATAAAAATATACAGGTAATTGTAAGTGCCATTAATAATACGATCGGCGCTTATGGTAAAACGATAGACTGGAGCAAACCGGTAAACTATCGCCAGGGTATTGACAGTGAAATGAATGACCTGGTGGCACAAATGGAAGCCGGAACTATTGGCACTTTAATGATTCATGGTGCAAACCCGGCTTATACTTATTATGATGCTGATAAGTTCAAAGCAGCATTAAAGAAAGTAAAAGTGACAATTTCATTCAATGAAAAAATGGATGAAACCACCGAGCTGTGTGAATATATAATTCCCAATCATCACTTCCTGGAAAGTTGGGGAGATGCGGAAGCAAAAACAGGATTTACCAGTTTTCAGCAACCCACCATCTATCCTTTATTTAAAACCCGTCCTTACCAGACTTCTTTATTAAAGTGGTCCGGCAATACAATGGATTATGAAACATATTTCAAAGAATACTGGATTGGTAAATTAGGTTCTGAGAATGCATTTAATAAAGCATTGCAGGAAGGTGTGGTTGAAGCAGATGCTACGGCACCGGGTGCAGGCTCTTTCAGCGGAAGCGCAGTGGCAGAAGCCGCCACCGCTATTTCTTCTTATAAGAAAGGGACTGGTGCAGAATTGGTTCTCTATCAAAAAATTTCAATAGGTACAGGATCACAGGCCGGCAACCCATGGTTACAGGAATTACCAGACCCGGTAACGAAAGCTACCTGGGATAACTATGCATTGATCTCTGTTGCAAAAGCCAAAGAGTTAGGCATTAAGCTGGATAATGATTATGAATACTATCCTCAAAAGCCGGTTATTGAATTAACAATCGGAAATAAGAAAGTTAAATTACCCATATTGGCTATTCCGGGGATGAATGCAGATACCATTGCAATAGCAGTAGGATATGGAAGAAATGAAGCGTTGGGTGTAACAGCTGCCGGCGTAGGCCAGAATGTTTATCCATATGCAGTATTTAACGGAACAACGGTGGATTATCATGTTACAGGTGTTACCGCCTCAAACCTGCATGAAAAATATAAAATTGCACAAACCCAGATTCATAACTCTTACGAGAACCGTAAAGAAGTTGTAAGGGAAACATCACTGGCATCTTTTAAAAAGCATCCGAATGTCATTCCGGATTACAGTAAAGAATTAACCGATGCTTTTTACAAAAATTCAAACGAAGATTTCCGCCAGGCCACATTATATCCGCAGCATGATCAGCCAGGATTAAAATGGGGAATGAGCATTGATATGAATGCCTGCTATGGATGCGGTGCCTGTGTGATTGCATGTCATGCAGAAAATAATGTTCCGGTTGTAGGAAAAAGTGAGGTGCTTCGTTACCACGATATGCACTGGCTGAGGATTGACCGTTATTTTGTTTCTGATGAAAAAGATCCCGATAATCTGAAAGGGGTGGTGTTCCAACCAATGCTTTGCCAGCATTGCGACAATGCACCTTGTGAAAACGTATGCCCTGTTGCCGCTACAAACCACAGCTCAGAAGGCATCAACCAAATGGCTTATAACCGTTGCATTGGTACAAGATATTGTGCCAATAACTGTCCATTTAAAGTAAGAAGATTTAACTGGGCTGATTATACAGGTGCAGATAGTTTCCCCAATAACCGTGACCAGAAATTAGTAGGTAAACTGGATAGTGTGATAGAACAAATGAATGATGACCTTACAAGAATGGTTTTAAATCCGGATGTTACTGTTCGTTCAAGAGGTGTTATGGAAAAATGTTCTTTCTGTGTACAGAAATTACAAGCTTCTAAACTGGATGCCAAGAAAGAAAACAGGATGTTAAAGGATGGGGATGCAAAAACGGCTTGTATGCTGGCTTGTTCTGCACAGGCAATCGTTTTTGGAAACGTACATGATAAAGAAAGCCTGATAAATAAAACAAGGGAAGAAAACAAACAGCGGAGTTTCTATGTGCTGGAGCAGTTGCATGTATTGCCCAACATTAATTACCTCGCCAAAGTGAGAAATACCGAAGAAGAAGATAGTAAATGGGGAGGCGAAGATCATGGTGCTGCTGAACATAAAACGGAGGAGCATAAAGCAGACAGCACATTACCGGCTACTCCGAAACCCGAAGAAGCACATCATTAAAACATTGCTACTTTAAAAGAAGAAGAAAAAAGAACAGAACGTTGACTTAATAATAAATAAAAAGCTGGAAGTGTATAGCTTATAGCTCAAAGATTAAAATAAATTATGTCATTACTCAGGTACGAATCACAGGTAAGACCACCACTGGTGGATGGCAGTAAGGATTATCACCAGATAACAGAAGATATCTGCCGGCCGGTGGAAGCCAGCCCGTCAAAACTATGGTGGATAGGATTTCTTATTTCAGTGGCATTACTCATTTTTGGAATTATCTCCGTAACCATGGAGGTTATGTATGGTACAGGCCAGTGGAACCTTAATAAAACAATCGGCTGGGGATGGGATATTACCAATTTCGTTTGGTGGGTGGGTATTGGTCATGCCGGAACACTGATCTCAGCTATCTTATTATTATTCCGCCAGGGTTGGAGAACCGGGGTAAACCGTGCGGCTGAAGCAATGACCATCTTTGCGGTTATGTGTGCCGGTCAGTTTCCTATTTGGCACATGGGTCGTGTATGGAATTTTCCTTTTGTATTTCCTTATCCAAATACCCGTGGTCCTTTATGGGTAAACTTTAACTCACCACTTTTGTGGGACGTATTTGCGATATCAACCTATTTTACTGTGTCCTTGTTATTCTGGTATTCAGGTTTATTACCCGATCTGGCCACACTGCGTGACCGTGCCAAAAAGAAATGGAGAAAAACTTTCTATGGTGTAGCTGCTTTCGGATGGACCGGTTCTACCAAGCATTGGCAACGGCACGAAGCCCTTTCTTTGGTGCTGGCAGGGTTAAGCACACCGCTTGTATTGTCAGTACATACCATTGTATCTTTCGACTTTGCCACATCTATTGTTCCGGGTTGGCATACTACCATCTTCCCTCCCTACTTTGTTGCGGGTGCCATCTTTTCAGGGTGTGCAATGGTGCAAACACTGCTGGTTGTTACCAGAAAAGTGCTGGCCTTAGAAGATTACATTACATTGGAGCATATAGAGGTAATGAATAAAGTAATTGTACTTACCGGTTCTATTGTAGGTATTGCTTATCTCACCGA